>JBMDWS010000399.1:0-5049 GCA_048594695.1 Truepera sp.
CGTCAGCAGAGACGAGGGAATTCTCACTCTTTTACCGTAGACGTAGGTCGCCTCGAGGCTCGGTCCGGTCCCACCGGTCACGTCGATAGTGCCCGCACTATTGCGCACCACCAGCGTTTTTACGTCAGCCCAACCCCGCACGTCTGCCGACGTACTTTTGTAGACACGGGTTTGCTCGCCGCGCTGAACCGGGGCGCCAAAAAGGTGGGTGGGCGCAGCAATCAGCGCACCAAAAAGCAAAAGGAGCGCGAAGCCGGCCCCGCGTCGCCACCCCATGAGCAGGTAAACCCCAAGCGCAAGGACAGCGAGCGACCATAGGACAGGCGGCATCACCCGCCCAAGCAGCACTCCGCTTCCAAAGGCGAGGAGCATAAAGGCAACTTGGCGGTTAATCTGCCGTGAGGTCCAAAGGCCAGCCATGCGCCATGCTACCGGGAAACGCCGCACGACGACAGGGCAAGACATGGCCGCCACGACCTCATGAATGGTTATCGCACCATATGCATAAAGCCTCGTCAGGGAGAACCCCTTACCGAGGCTCTCACCCGGTTCACCAGAGCGCGCACTACACTCGGTTCCTCGAGCCTCTACTTCAGACAAGCCAGGCTCCAGTGCTCATTCTTGTAGACTTCGCAGCGAATAGCTATTCACATTCACACTTTAGGAACCCGCCATGCATGACGAACGCGCTCAAGCCACCCCCCACCTCCAACCAACTCCCGACGCCAACCGCTACGAAGCCGCCAACCTTCGCCGGGCCGGACTCGAGGACGTTCCCGCACTGACCGCTCTCTACCGCGAAGCGCGTGAAGGCCAGACCGAAACGCAGGAGAGCGTAGCCGCGTGGCTGGGCCAGGGTGGCTGTCTGATCCTCGAGGACGAAAGCGGCTCCCTGCTGTGCGCCCTGCGCTGGCGCGAAGCCCCTCCGGGCTGGGAAGTCGACCGTGTGGCGACGCTACCGGGCGCACGGGGCAACAACTACGGGCGCTGGCTTATGACCAAGCTCGAGGCGCTCGCTATTCGCAGCAATATCCCAACGCTGAGCCTCAGCCTCGAAAGACCCGACGCCGACCTGCTCGCCTATTATCAGCGCATGGGCTACCGGGTTGTAGAGGGCGGCACATCCGCGCAGCTGACGAAAAAGGTCGGTGGCATATGGCAGTATCAGGGCCGCAACGCCTAGCTTATCTGGAGTCCCAAAAAACGGAGACTCCAGTAAAACCTGGGGTCTCCATACGTCCTACAGTTCTCCAGTAGTAGGATGTGCCGCGCAGCGCAGTACAACCAGCCAGGGCTAGAACCGACGCTTAGCTATAGTGCAGCTGACAAAACAGCGGTGTGAAAAACCGTCTGGAACTCATCTCAAAAATGGCTTTTCAGACAGAAGGCGTCTAAGCTTACTCGCTCTGCTCGCTCAAAAACCCTTGGTGGGGAAAGCCCGCCAAGGGTTTTTTAAGATGGCTTCTAGTCGTGACAGGTCCTGTTTCTCCGAAGGACCCTACGTTCTGCTCTGTCTAAGCGTCAGTGCACTCAGGCGCATGAATCATTCTGGCTAGGCTGGGTCTTTCTCCAGATCCTCATCCGAGGGCTCGAAAGGCACACCGTCGGCGGGATTGTCGGATTCCTGCTCCTCGGCGGGAGCGTCGAGGTTCTCGTTGTTGGGGTCTACCGGCTGCACGTCATCGTTTCTTTCGCGGTCATCGGACATTGTGGCCTCCTACGCACCAAGTTTGACTGTTTTTAGAAAGAAACTTTGTAGGCGTGGCGTAAGACCTTACCCGCACTGCTTATCGGTTCGCACTCGAGCACTTATAGCCTCCGCCCGCAACGTCTAGTCAGACTCCTCCTCGAGCAGCGCCTTGACCTCGCCGCTCGGCAGAATACCCGCCTTGGCGTAGACCGCGAGCTTGGCTCTCGAGTCCTCGATATCGAGGTTCCTGAGCGAAAGCTGCCCGATACGGTCGAGCGGGCTAAATGCCTCGTCCTCGACGCGCTCCATCGACAGCCGTTCGGGGTGATAGGTCAGGTTAGGGCTTTCGGTATCGAGGAGCGTGTAGTCGTCACCGCGCCTGAGTTCCAGCGTCACCGTACCCGTGACCGCCCGTCCGACCCACTTCTGCAACGTGTCGCGGAGCATCAGGCTCTGCGGGTCGAACCAGCGCCCTTCGTAGAGCAGTCGACCCAGGCGGCGGCCCAGCGTGCGGTAATTCTCGAGCGTGCCCTCGTTGTGAATCCCGGCCAGCAGCCGCTCGTAAGCCGCGTGCAACAGGGCCATGCCCGGCGCTTCGTAAATGCCCCGGCTCTTGGCCTCGATGATGCGGTTTTCGATCTGGTCGTTCATCCCCAGGCCGTGCCGCCCACCGATAGCGTTGGCCTCCTCGACGAGCGCGACGTGGTCGGAAAACGTCTTGCCGTTAAGCGCTGTGGGGAAACCCTCCTCGAAAGTAACGCTGACCTCCTCCGGAGAAACCTCGACTGCAGCGTCCCAAAACCGCACGCCCATGATGGGCTGCACGATCTTCATGCCGTTATGGAGAAACTCCAAATCCTTGGCTTCGTGCGTCGCGCCCCAGATGTTCGCGTCGGTCGAATAGGCTTTTTCTTTCGAGGCGCGGTACTCGAAGCCGTTCTCGGTCAGAAACTCGCTCATCTCTTTACGCCCACCGAGTTCCTTGACGAACTGCGCGTCGAGCCAGGGTTTGTAGATGCGCAGCCCCGCGTTTGCCAGCAGCCCATAACGGTAGAAACGCTCGATGTCGTTGCCCTTGTAGGTCGAACCGTCACCCCAGATGTTGACGCCATCCTCCTGCATGGCTCGGACCAGCACCGTCCCGGTGATGGCGCGCCCTAGCGGCGTGGTATTGAAGTAGCGCTTCCCGGCACTCTCGATGTGAAACGCGCCGCACATGAGGGCCACGAGCCCCTCGTGAACCAGCAGCTCGCGGCAGTCCACGGTTCTGGCTTCTTCCGCACCGTAGGTTTTGGCGCGGCGGGCGATATCGCCGTAGTCGTTTTCGTCGGGCTGACCGAGGTTGGCAGTGTAGGCGTAAGGAATGGCACCTTTTTTGCGCATCCAGGCGATGGCCGCCGAGGTGTCGAGGCCGCCGGAAAATGCGATGCCGACCTTTTCGCCGACGGGGAGGGAGAGCAGGATCTTGTCCACGAAGGGTGATTATACCCCTGCGTCAGGGCGGGCTCGAGACAGAGCCCAAGGCGCACCCAGCGTGGGCGCACGAATGTAACCAATGGGACGTCAACCCGCACAGAGTAAGCTAACGAATGAACCGGAGTTGGCCTCTGAAACGCACGATCCTCCCACTCCTCCTGCTGCTCGGAGGGTGCGGCTATCCACTGCGCACCGAACCGTTCCTGAACGGGCAGTTAGAAGTTAAGCTCACACGCTGCCCGGCAAAGGGGCCTTGCGACCTTCAACCCATAACGTTGACGCTCGAGGCCACAAACGTAACACCCGAGCACTACAGCTTTAGCGGCACGCTTGAAAGTGACGTGGGCGTGTGGACGATAGAGGGGACCGAAACCACGCAGTCCCGTGACGACGTTCTCTATATCAACCCGCAAGCCCGTGGCGTGTACGGCACCGTTACAGGCAGCCTCGAGATCCCTTCTGGCGGCACCTACGCCCTTGAAGGCTCCATTTTGTACGGTCGGGGCGGGGGCGGGTCGACCGTACGACTTCCCCCGTCAGAAACGTTATTCGCTTCGCCAGACCCACCCTGCACGGCAGAAGCTTGCCCGTATCGGGAGCTGAAAATCGGTATTCCCGAACAGTCTGCGCCTGAGGCGTAAACTCAAGGTGTGAAGCTATTCGATCTGAGCGGCAAAGTCGCCATTGTCACGGGTGGTAACAGTGGCATAGGTTTGGGGATGGCCGAAGGTCTTGCCGAGGCTGGAGCCACGGTGGTCCTCGCGGCGCGAAACGAGGCCAAGTCTAGGGCAGCAGTAGACAAGCTCGCCAGCACCGGCGCCCGCGCACTAGCTGTGTCCTGCGACGTGACCGACAACGAGAGCGTTGCGGCAATGGTCGAGACTGTTCTAGACCACTATGGGCGACTCGACATCCTCGTCAACAATGCCGGGACCAGCGTCCGCAAGCGCCCGGAAGACCTTGGACTAGACGCGTGGCGGCACGTGATCGGGACCAACCTCGAGAGCGCCTTTATATGTAGCACAGCCTGCTACCCGGCGATGAAGCGGGGCGGGGGCGGCAAGATCCTCAATAACGGCTCGATGCTCTCGCTCTTTGGCGTGCCCTGGGCGGCGGCCTACGCGAGCGCCAAGGGCGGCCTCGTGCAACTCACCAAGTCCCTGGCAACCGCTTGGGCCGAAGACAACATCCAGGTCAACTGCTTTTTGCCCGGCTGGATCGACACCCCGATGACCGTCAAGGGCCGCGCCGAAAATACCGGCATCTACGACAAAGTCATGGTGCGCACACCCGCCAAACGCTGGGGCACCCCCGACGACTTTCGTGGCGTGGCAGTTTTTCTGGCGAGCCCCGCCTCGGATTTCATTACGGGCGCGGTGATTCCCGTGGACGGGGGGTTTTCAGCGAGCGCGCTTTAGAGTGCATACTTTCTGCACCCAGCTAAGCCCCGAGTACCGTTGATGCATAAACAAGAATTACCGCCTCAAGTGAACGGGTTAACATCTAAGGCAAGGATTATGCTAATTGATGAAATCAAAATTTCGCTAGACGCTATGCCCCAGACGTCTTTCGCTGTAAGTAATCCTCCAGGTGCTGGTTATGCCCGTGCCCAGGCACATCCGGAGCGAAATTTTGTCTCCGAACTGAGAAGTAAGCTTGAGAGAAGCATCGATTTTGAAGAGAAAAATCTTCAGTTACACGTCGAATTGTATAAACATTTTGCGGAACGTCAATTTGACAATGAATTATTCCGCCGCTCGCAAGCAGAACTGATTGAAAACAGATACGGAATCGCCCCCGATCTTGTGATTCACGAAGATCAAGTCAATCGAAACAATCAGAAATTAGCACTTGAGTGCAAAATTGATCCACACCTTAACCAT
>JBMDWS010000004.1:0-5266 GCA_048594695.1 Truepera sp.
TCATTACTCTCGAGACGGTGCTTATCGACACACCCGCCCGGCGAGCGACTTCAGCTATCGTAATTCGGCCCATATGAGACGAACTCACAGCAAAATGCTCCAATCCCGGTTGTAAAAGCGCTTTTACTTTACGGGCAAGGCAATGCTGCTGTCAACAGCCCACACCACAAAAAAGAACTTTTCGTTTTCTACACATCTTATAGATGTTACGGATACGCGATGTGCCAACACACAGTTAAAGCCGTAGTCGATAAAAATCCGCACTCGTTTGACACCCCCCTCGCTTGCGTCGGCGTACAACGTTCATCCGAGGTCCAACCAGTTTTCATCACGCAGGTTCTGCTTACAAAAGCACGCCAGCCTTGCCTCGCAGCGTTCTCACGAATCACTAAAGGGATCAACGTTAAAATAGCTAGGCTGCATACTCACGCCAAGAAAGTATGTCACTTATGGTCAATACCAGTGGGCAACTGCAAAACCGCACAGCGAGGGAACGCTTACCTCTTGCCCTCGCCGCACTTCTCGGTTTGGGTTTCGCCTGGTTACGCCTCGGTCTGGACGTGCTCAACCCCCTCGATATCACCTGGTTCAAGGGGGATTCGATTTGGCACTTCCTGGTCTGGAACTTTTTCCGCTCCGAACCCTGGCATCTGCAACCGGGCCGCATCATCCATATGATGGTCCATCTGGGCTCGAGCATCGGGAGCGGTGACGCTGTACCCCTTTTGGCCTTCCCCTTTAAACTCCTTAGCCCGGTGCTGCCTGCGCACTTTCAGTATCTTGGTGCGTGGCTCTACATCAACTACGCCCTTCAGGCCGTTTTTGGTTATCTCTTGGCCCATGTTTTCGTCAAGAACCGCTGGCTGGCGCTCCTGCTCGGGCTGTTTTTTCTGGTCAGCCCTGTCATGATCTTCCGTGCTGGGCATATCGCCCTTTCGGCACACTGGCTCATCCTCATGGCGCTCTGGCGCTACTTCGACGCGAGTCATGCCCCCACCTTCAGTTTGCGCGCCTATACTAAGGGGTGGCTGCTGTGCGTAGGGCTTGCAGGACTGGTCCATCCTTACCTGACAGCCATGGTCTTTCCTATAGCGTTCGCTTCGCTGGCAAGGGAGACGATTCATAGCAAGCGCCTCAAGTGGTACCAAGCTCTCGCGCTGCTGGCGTCCCTCGCAGTTTTACTCATTTTCGAGTGGTGGCTTTCAGGGCTTATCGGTAGCAATCAGAACCTGCGCTCATGGGGATTCAATTACTTCACCATGAATTTGCTCGCACCCTTCAACCCGGAAGGGCACTCACGACTGCTCCCGAGCCTCCCGGTCCAGGAAGGTCAATACGAGGGGTATGCATTTTTAGGTACCGGCATTCTGGCTCTCGGCCTTCTCGCCATCGTCTGCCTCTTTCGGGCACCACGCCGCTTGACGTTTGGTGGTTTCCGTCACTTGTTTCGCCACGGCCACCCCCTCCTTTTCGTTTTTGCGCTTCTCTATTTTGGATACGCTATTGGCGACGGCCTTACCCTCGGCAACCTGCGCGTAGAGAACTATTCCGTCTTCAAGAACTTTCCCGACCTTATAAGCACCTTTCGTGCGCCCGGACGCTTCTTCTGGCCTGTCATTTACCTCATCTACCTGAGCCTGTTTGTTTTTATCCTTAGAACCTTTTCAGCGCGCGTAGCGACAATGCTCCTCGTTCTGGCCTTCGCGCTGCAACTCGGCGACCTCAGTTTCAACACGCCCTTTATCAGCGGTCAGACGACGTATCGGGGAAATCTGAAGAGTGAGCACTGGCCCGCGCTCTTTCAGAGCTTCTCGAGGATCGTCGTCACGCCCGCTTTCGACAGGGACCTGGCGGGTCCAGAAGATTTCGTCGATTTCTCCTATCTGGCCTCGAGCTACGGCACCGAACTCACCACGGGCGCCGTCGCACGTCCGGACATCAACCAGGTCAATACAAGGTTAGCGCTTCAGCAGCAGGCCCTGCGCGGACCCCGTGGCACCGACGCGCTCTATGTCTTTAGTGCCGTCAACTTTGCGGCCAGGCTCTATAAGGATTTCGAACCGGGTATGCACTGTTATCCACTCGACGCCTACCTCGTTTGCCACAACAGCGACCGTGAACTTGGGCTCGGTGAGCCTGTCGACCCGCTGACCTTTGTACCGCAGGGGTACGACCGCTTCAGCACTACCGAGTTCCTCGAGCACTATCGTCGACAGACGACAGTTATCGCTGTAAACGGGGCTCCGGGGCGGTTCTCGCTCGGACTCAAGCAGTATCTCTCGAGGCTGGGCTCAAAACTCGGAACCATCGGCGTTTTGCAGGGATCGTACGTCGGCGTCATACGGCAGGGCGACCTCATCTTCGAGTCGATCAGTGACAATGACGGGGTGACGGAAAGCTGGCCCAAGGGAGCAACGCTGGGTGAAGGTCCAGACGCCTTTACCGTTCCAAAGGGACTCTATACCTATTCTTATGGAATCCCAGGCCGGAGCCTGGCAACTATTGCAACCGACGACGTTCGCCACAAAGCCGAAACACCCGGATTCAGTATGGTGGTGCTCGATAAGAGGTTTAAGCTGCTACGGGCCGCAGATTTCAATACCTTCGTCTCTGATACAGAAGTTTTAGAGCGTTAGTGCAAGAAAGCGTGGCCCACATCAATAATCTGTGCACGCACCCATCAGACTCGACCTTCGGATTTGAAGTCTAAAGGATGTGGTCCGGGATGCTTCGATGAGCGCAAGCCGAAAGTTGTGGCAGAGGATCGTAGGTGGTCACTCTTGGTGTCGAGAAGCCTCTGAACAGTGCCTCAAGATTAAGTGCTGCCCTAGATTGGGTTATATCTTCGACAGAAGCCCAGTTCGACAGCGAAGGTATGTACAGCAGCAAAACCATCACGACCAAGATCGACAAGCCTACCCAAGGACGTGTGAACAGATGATCTAGAGATTCTTGCCAACCCGCCAGAGGCGCATGGTCTATCTCTTCATCTCAATACTTACGACCGTTCTCTGCAAATATGAATATCTCTTTAATGCTGTCTAGGTCATATCTCGAGATTCTCGAGGCAGCGACGCAGCATCTGCACCCTTACCTCGCTCGAGCCCCAAGAGCGCCACCAACCCCAGCACGACAGCAAACCAGAGCGTCCCAAAGCGAAAGAGGATGGTCGCCGCGCCCGCTTCCGCCGTGCTCACACCCGCGATACCCAGAAGCACGATCATGACCGCCTCGGTCCCTCCAAGCCCACCGGGTAAAAACGAGATGGCCCCGACAGTGATCGCCAGACCATAAATGCCGACGCTCGTTACCAAGGGCACCGCCTCACCTGCAAAACGCAGCACGGTATAAAAGGCCAGCGCCTCCGCCCCCCAACCCACAAGGCTGATGCCGAGGCCTAGAACGAGCGGCCAGCCCCGACTCAGCACTGTCGCAGAGTCGAGGACATCGAGCATCCCCCCCGCCCGGTCGGGCAAACGTGCCCGGAGGAACGCACGCAGGGCGTGACTGTTAAGAACCAGCAGCGTGAAGATAATGCCGAGAACCGGAATCACGACGAAAAGGCTGTAGCGGCTGTAAGCCACGATGCCCAGACTCGCGAAGATCAGCGCGGCAGCCAGGTCGAGAAGACGTTCGACGAAGAGTGCCGAGAGGCTCGAGCGGTACGGCACGCCGTAAGGCTTTAAAAAGACCGAGCGCACCGCCTCGCCGAGCTTGCCGGGTGTCGCGGTAAAGGCGAAGCTTGCCAAGAAGAAGCGTACATTTTTAGCAGGTGGCACTCTAAAACCCAGCCACTTCAGGTAGAGCTGCCAACGGATAAACCGCAGCGCATAGTTGACAAGCGACAGAGCCAGAACACAGGCGGCCCCGGCGTAGCCGACCCTTAGCAGAGAACGCCACAGGTCGGCAGCACCACTCCAGAGAGTAAATCCCAGGTAAAGAAGCACTGCGACGATCATGCTGGTAAAGATCGGCCTCCGGTGCCGCTCCAGAAATGATGCGTCGGTAGCCTGCATCACAGGTTCAGCCGCTTAAAGAGGGCTTCAGGGACGAGCCGGATGATCGTCATGACAAAGCGCCAGAAAAAGGGCGTGTAGAGCACGTCGCGGCCCCTGTCGATGGCCGCGACGATATCGCTGCCGACCTGCTCCGGTGAGGCAAAAAGGAGATTTTTCTTGACGTCGGCGGTCATGGGTGTATCGACGAAACCCGGTTTGATCGTGAGCACCTTCACGCCCGAGCGGAAAAGGCGCCCCCGCAACCCTTGCAGAAAGAGGCTGAGCCCACCCTTGGCGCTGCCGTAAACATAGTTGCTGGGGCGGCCCCGGTCCCCGGCGACCGACGAGATGACGGCGAGCGTGCCGTGACCTTGGGGCTCTAGCACGTTGGCAAGCTCGGTCAGAAGCGACGCTACGGAGAGAAAGTTGGTGTTGAGTTCGCGCAAGGTAGTCGCCACGTCTCCTTCGCACGCCGCCTGATCGGAGAGCGTGCCGTAGGCGATAAGTGCGATATCGATCTCCCCGCCAAGAGCCGCGACAGCGCTTTCGACCAGGCTATGGTGCACGTCGCTGTTGGCCAAATCTGCAGCTTCGTATGCGACACTCCCTGCGCCCAAGACCTCGAGATCGTTCGCTGTAGCGCCGAGTTTGTCCGGGTCACGGGCCACCAGGAACAGGCGCTCGCCCCTCGAGGCCCAGCGCCGCGCAGCAGCGACGGCAATAGCCGAGGTCGCTCCCAGGATAAGAACGCGCTTCACGCCACGGGCGTGTCCGTCACGCGCCGCCAAAAGCTCGAGGAAAAGCGTGGGTCGATGTAGGCACCAAACGCCTGCCACTCAGGGTAGAACGCCTGAAAGTGCGCCGCCGACATACGCGCGTCTTTTGCCGGATAGACGCGTCCGCCGTTTTGACGGATGAGCGTATCGAGGTCATGCAGGAGCGTCATGGTCTTGGAGCCCCCATTGGCGAAGTCGAGCGCGAGCGTGACGCCGGGGCGTGGAAAAGAGAGCATTCCGGGTGAGGGCAGGTCACCAAACATCTTGAGAACCGCCAGGAACGATCCTTGCTTGGACGCGGCGATGCGGTCGAAGACGTCATGGATAACCGACTGGTCGCCGCTGTAGGGCAGCACGAACTGATACTGCAAGAAGCCGCGCTTGCCATAGATCCGGTTCCACGCACCGACAGCGTCGAGCGGGTAGAAAAAGCCCTCGTAGTGGTCCTGTTTGTGCAGGACCTGCTGACGCTGCTTGCCGTAGTAGACCGCG
>JBMDWS010000040.1:0-10395 GCA_048594695.1 Truepera sp.
CTTTTATCCTTTGCTTGGGCCAGCGCCCCGGTGCTCGAGGCTGAACTGTTGACGCGTACCAACGTCGCCCGCGCCGAGGCCGGCCTCCCTCCGCTCGAGCCCGACGAAAGCCTGACCCGCATCGCTCGCGCTCACGCGACCGAGATGGCCGCCCTCGAGTACTTTTCTCACAGCTCGCCTATTGCCACCAACGCGACCCTCTCCCGGCGCGCCGCCAATGCGGGCTCGTTCGCCCGTAATCTGGGCGAAAACTTGGCGCTAGCCAGCGCCACCGACACGGCCTCAAGAGCGACCAAAGGCTGGCTCGGCAGTCCCGGTCACCGCGCCAACCTGCTCAGCCCGGAATTTACGCATGTAGGCTTTGGCACGGCTCGTTACCCGGACGGTCGCATCGTGATCGCGCAGGAGTTTGCCCTCGAGCCCGCCGTCCTGACGCGTGCAAGCTTGAGCGCGCTCGCCAAGCCGCAGCTCGATGTGCTTCTCACCCTGAACGAGCCCGCCGAGGTCGCTGTATTTTTCGCCGGAACCTCGAGCACACCTGTCGCCCTGTCGCCGGGTCAACAGCTACTGCACGTCCCTCTGAGCCGCGCCCCGGCCTTGCCCCTGAGTCTCAAACTCGGCCTGCGCCCACTGCGTGCGGGCGGCTCCATGCGCCTCCAGAGCGAGGGAACCCTGGCACCGGAAGGCTGGCTCCCCGGGGGACCACTGCCAGACGCACAGGCCCGGATCGACAGCGCGGGCCTCGTGACCACGGATAGAACGGGCTACCGCGTGCAGATCACCTTTGCAAGCGAGCCGCGCTTTGCGCTCACTGCCTGGCAAGGGGGCACCCGGATTCCTGGTGAACTGAGCGGCACCACGCTGACCCTCGAGCTCGAAAGCGACCGCTACCCGCTGCACCTGGGCGTCCCGCAAGCCGACGCGCGCTACCGCATTCTTTACAGCTTCATGCCCAGCTTCACCTCACCACCGACACTTATGCCCCTCGACGAATAAGCGGCCCGCCACACCCTCCACCAACTGGAAACACCTCATGAAGGGCCATAACGCTTTATACTGCTCTGTATCAAGGCGGCCACGCACCCGTACACCCGGTGAAGGAGACTCAGGCAATCATGGCAGGTCACAGCAAGTGGTCACAGATCAAACGCAAAAAAGCCGCAAACGACAAAAATCGCGGCAAGATGATCAGCAAGCACATCCGCGCCATTCAGGCGGCTGTGCGCGATGGCGGGAGCGGCGACCCGAGTGCCAACCTGCCGCTCAAAAACGCCCTCGCAGCAGCCAAGAGCGACGACGTTTCGCAGGACAATATCGACCGCTCCATCGAACGCGCCCTGGGCAACAGCGAAGGTAGTGCCTACGACGAAGTCGCCTATGAAGGGTATGGGCCGGCTGGGGTAGCTCTCCTAGTCGAGGCTCTGACCGATAATCGCAACCGCACCGTGGCCGAGGTGCGTCACGTCTTTAGCAAGCATGGTGGCAACATGTCGGGGTCGACGGCCTGGCAGTTCGAGAGCCGGGGGGTCATCGTGCTAAGCGACACCTCCGAACAGGTGCAAGAACTCGCTATCGAACTCGGGGCCGAGGATTTGGAAGTCGACGAACAGCTGACCATCTACACCAGCTCCAGCGACCTCTACGCCGTGCTCGAGGGCTTGCAAAAGAATGGGCTCGAGCCTGAAGTCGCGCAGCTCACCAAGATTGCCCAGACTGAAGCGGAAGTCTCGGAAGCCGACGCTGCCAAGGTCATGCGGATGATTGACGCGCTAGAGGATCTAGACGACGTGCAGAGCGTGTACACCACAGCCAACCTGCGCGACGTTCTCGTCTAGCACCGTGCCCCCCTTCCCTGCCCCCGCACCCGAGGACCCGGACGCTGCGCCCCAAGACACCGAGTCCAGCAACCATGCTGTGCCCAGGGTGCGCTGGTCTGACATCCCCAAAATGACGTGCGCGCAGGGCCGCCAGCTCGCCGTCTTGGCTACCGGGCGCTACGGCGTCAACATGCTCACACTCGTCGATATGGCGGGGCAGCGGGCCGCAGAACTGACTGTCAAACTAGCGCCGGAGGGCCCGGTTCTCATCGTCGCGGGGCGCGGCAACAACGGGGCCGCGGGGCTGGCGGCGGCCTGTCACCTGGCGGACGCGGGCAGGCGCGTATTCGTCGTTCCGACACACGAAGCCGAGAACTATTCTGGCGTACCCCGGGAGCAGCTCGAGAAACTCGCGGCGCATGAGGGCGTGCGCGTGCGAAGTTCGCTACCCAAGATGCGTTTTGGCTGTGTGATCGACGCGGCAGTGGGCACGAGACTCGAGGGACCACCTAGAGGCCGCACGCTCGACGTCATTACGGTCGTCAACAACCTGGGTTGCCCGGTTTTAGCGCTCGACGTTCCAACGGGCCTCAGCGCCGACGACGGAAAGACGCCTGGCGACGTTATCCGGGCGAGCGCGACTCTGGCTCTCATCCTGCCTAAAACGGGTACGCCGCCGGGCGGGGAGGTAGGCGACCTCTACCTCACAGGTCTCGGGCTCCCGCAGGCCGCCTTTATCGATGTAGGACTCGAGCCCTTCGAACATCACGAACCCTGGAGTCGCGTCATTCCCGACGACAATCCCTAGAAGTCGCGCGCCGAAGGCTGGCGGTTAGTTGGCGTGTTCGGACAAACCAAAAACCTATCTAATAGAGCCCAAGGGGCAGCCTGAATTCAGGAAAAATGCGGATGAGCTGAGGAGGCGCCGAGTCTGGAGGTTCTGCTTTTAGGCACGGCAGGCTGCTGCCCTTTCATGATCTAGGCAGCCCCTAAGACTGACACCACGCTGCATTTCCGATAGTTGCTGCCACCAAAAGTTAGCCCGACACCATCAAAAAAGTGCCTGCAAGTCTTCGATCTGATAAGGCAGTGTGCGCCAGGCGTTCCATAGCGCTATAACAAGGAAAAAAAGAATGAATAGACCGAAGGCCCAACTGGCCACAGTCCCCTTGGCCCGTAGCTGTCTGGACAAATAAATCAGAAGAAAAACGAGAAAACCGAATAAATAGAGGATCAGCAGAAGAAAAACGGCAGCGTCTACAAAGGCGTTGACGTTTTCACCGAGCTCGAGAGGGATAGAGACGCCGAGCACATCCACACTCTGTGCCAGAAAGCCTGTTTCCGCATCAGGAATATAGAGCGTCGCAACGTACCCGGTCTGATAGAACATTAGCCCGAAGGCCAAAAGAAGAAGGCACAGATAGGGCCAGAGAGAGCGCGTTTCGGGCAGGCCCCGTTGCCTGTGAAGGGTGATAGAGACAATAGGCCAGCACAGTATCGTAGCCACAAGCTGCATTAAAATCGGCGTCAGCGCCAGGGCGAACGCTAGCCAGTACGCTTGGTTCACGATCGCCTAGCTGTACCTAAAAACGAAGTCGGGGGCATCCACAGCATGTCGTGATGAAGGTTTACGGGGCCGCCATGCGCTGAATCTGGGTCGCAACGATGCCGCTACCACTCATCGTTCCGGTCAGGTAGACGCTGTCACCAGGCTGAAAAGCGCTCAGCTCGACCGGCGCGCCGTCGGCATCCTCGAGCGCGACCGCCGAAGTCGGGACGCTTAGCAGTGGCGCGTTTGCATCCCGCTGGAGCTGCAAAATAGCCCCCGCAGGCGTACTCCCAAGGACGACAGCGCGAAAGGCTGTCGGCGTCGCCTGCAGTGCGGGCGGACAGCAGGCCACCAGTGCCAAAAGCGTGCAAAGAGCGACGAGCCTGACCATACGCCAGTCTAAACCGTGGCATTGCTGCCGAAGGTGAGGGCGCACCCAAGCGGGGCAACCCTCGAGCGGTCTTTAGTATCCGTCGTACTCGGCAACAGAACGCTGCCAGATTCGTTTCGAGATGCGCTGCAAAAGCCGTTTTTGCTGCTCGGGCGTAAGCGTGTGGGTATCTTTGACGCTCTGAGCCAGGGCGATAAGCTGCTTGAGGTTGAGATCTGCTGATACGTCTAGGTTTGCCTGCTGCGTCCTTGTCATCGCTTTCTCCCGTTGCCGAACTGAATAGATCGCCAGGGTGCGCCGTCCGAACGAAAAGATTCTCTGGACAGTTAAAGCTTACGAAAGACTTGAACTTAAAAACTCTACTAAAATGGTAGAAAAGTACAACGGTATGCAGCAGCAGGCTACCGACACTAGAGCACAAACCAGGAGGCAGGTAGAGCTAGAGCTTGGCAAACTCCTCGACGTTCAGGACGAAGACAGTTGCGCCCCCCACGGTCACCTCGATAGGGTCGTTGGGCATCACCGGCCCCATCTCGCTCATGTGCGGCAAAGGTCGAAGCAGCTTATTACGCTCGCGGCACACTTCATGAATGATGGCCTTGACACTCGAGACCTGATGATCTTCGATACCGACGATGATGGTGGTGTTCCCTTCGCGCAAGAAACCACCCGTCGAGGCGAGCTTGGTCGAACGCAACCCACGTTCGCTAAGTGCGGTTTGCAGCTTGGCTACATCGGCATCCTGAACGATGGTAACGATGAGTTTCACAGGGCAAATATAGCACGCATAGCCCCACCCATACCCCCACACCGTCCACGAAAGGAATCGAAACGGGTGCCATGATAGAACCATGGTGTTTTTACTCCGTTACGCCTGGCTCATCCTCGCCTGTTCATGGGCGGGGTGCGCTTCGGCGCAGCTTCAGCCTATTCAGATCGGCGCACTTCTGCCACTTAGTGGCGGCGACAGTGCGACCGGACGGATTTTGGAAAGAGCCCTTCAGGACGCCCTTAGTAAGGCGCAGGGCCGGGGCTTTAGCCTCGAGCTGCACCTTGCGGATACTGCGAGCAGCGTGACCGGGAGCGTAGAGGCAGCGCAGGGCCTCATTGACTCGGGGGTTCACGCCCTTATCTGCTGCAGCGATCCTGCAGCGACCCACGCGGTTTTGCCGCTTGTAGCCCGGGCCGGGGTGCCCCTCCTCGCCCTTTCGCACGACGATACAGGCCAGAGTGCGCCCCCGGCAGAAGAGGCGTACTGGGCGTTTTCGCTTCTACCCGGTGACGCAGCGGTACTCGAGCATCTGGCGCTCGAGCCTGACGTGCACCCACTTTTCCTGATGGCCGCGCAGGGCACAGAGGGCGACGCCGCGGCGCGGGCACTGGCGAGTAGGCGCGCGGGCACCGTGCGCTACCCCGCCGGGCGCACACCCCTGACGCCCGAAGCGCTCTGGGCTATCACCCGAACACCCCGAAGCATCCTGATCTGGGACGACGCCACCGGGACGCTCGAGGCCGCCCGCGCCCTCACCAAGCGTGGGTACAGCGGCGCACGCATCGTCCGGAACGCGGTCTGGAGCGACCTCGACGCGCTGGGTCGTGCAGGCCTCACGGGTGCTCAGAGCGTGCTGAGCCCGGCAGCCCTCGGCTACACCCTCTCGGACACGCACCCGTCGAAGGCTGCTGTCGCGAGCTTGCGCCGCGCCCTCATCGGCCTCCCCGGGACGTGGCTCAACGAGACGACGATGACTCAGGCTGCGGCACTTTCGGACGCCGTCTCGCTCCTGGCTGCTGCCGCTGAGCAGGTCTTGGGCTACAGCGTAGGATTCGCGCCGCAGAATCCGCAAGCGCTGCGCCAGGGTCTACGCGACGCTCTCATCGGGCTCGGCCCGGTCGTCGGGGCGGGCGGCACTTATGACTTTAGCGAGGGCGACGTGAACGAAGGTGTTCAACTTGGTATCCTGCCCGAATCCCTGGTCCTGGGCACGTGGCGTAGCGGTAGCTTCAGGCCACAATAGGCCGTGAGCACGCCTATTCGTGGTGCAGGAATGGGCATGAGAAACGAGACCGGCTTGACCCCAGTAGACTACGGCTCGAGCACGAGTAGCGTAAATAGCAACATCGGGTAAGGTGAAGCGGGCCACGTTCAGAGTAGACTAGGCCTAATGATCGAGAAGCTTGAAACCCTCAACCACGAGTACCGCGACCTCGAGCGCTCGCTCGGCGATCCCGACCTGCTGAGCGACCAGACCCGCTACCGCGAGGCGATGCAGCGCTACACCGAGCTGCAGACCATCGTCCGCGCCTTCGAAACGTATAAAGACATCCTGAGCAGCATCGAAAACGCCGAGGATGCCCTCGCCGACCCCGACCTAACCGAGATGGCCCGCGATGAGCTAGGGAGCCTCGAGCCCCAGAAAGAAGCGCAGGAAGCGCGGCTACAGGCTCTGTTGCTACCCCAGGACCCCTTCGACACCAAAAACGTCATCGTCGAGATACGGGCTGCGGCAGGGGGCGACGAAGCGAGCCTTTTTGCCAGCGAGGTTTTCGAGATGTACCTGCGCTACGCCGACGCACTCGGCTTCAAGACCGAGGTTCTCGACTCGCACGAAAGCAGTGTGGGCGGCTTTTCCAAGGTGGGTTTTGAGATTACCGGGCGCGGGGCCTACAGCAAGTTCAAGTTCGAGTCGGGCGTTCACCGCGTGCAGCGCGTGCCCGAAACCGAAACGCAGGGCCGTATCCACACCTCGACCATAACCGTCGCCGTCCTGCCCGAAGCCGAGGACGTCGATATCGGCCTCTCCCCCGCCGACTACCGCGTGGACGTCTACCGCTCCTCGGGGCCGGGTGGTCAGTCGGTCAACACCACCGACTCGGCCGTGCGGATCACCTACAAACCCGGTACCGCCGACGAGATTATCGTCACATGCCAGGACGGCAAATCGCAGATCAAAAACAAGGAGAAGGCCCTTACCGTTCTGCGCGCCCGCCTTCTGGAGCGCGAACGGGAAAAGGCCGCAGCCGAAGCGCGCGAGGCGCGCCTCGTTCAAATAGGCTCGGGCGAGCGCAGCGAGAAAATCCGCACCTATAACTTCCCCCAGTCGCGCATCACCGACCACCGCATCGGCTACACCACGCATAACCTCACTGACACCCTCATGGGCAAACTCGACGAACTGACCGGCGCACTGAGCGAAGCCGAGCAGCAAGAGCGCCTCAGTCAGATGGCGAGCGGTGGCCCGGCGTGAGTTCGTCGTTGCCGCCGCCATACTGCTCGACTCGAGGGGTCGAGTTTTGCTGGTAGGCAACGACTGGCAAGGGTTCGGGAACGTGCGTTACACCTTGCCCGGAGGCGTAGTCGAGCGCGGTGAATCGACGCTCGACGCGCTCTCCAGAGAGGTCAAGGAGGAGACGGGTTTGAACGTCACACGTATCGAAACACTCGCCTATTCCGTCCACGTCGAGGATATAAGGCGCAACGACCGCGCGCTGTCGTTCGCTTTCGTCGCCGCGTACGACGGTCTTCTGAATCCTAACGACCCGGACGGCTTTATCGTCGAAGCGCGGTTTTTTCCGGTCGATGAAGTCGAAAAGATGATTCCCATTCTGCCGATCCGTGAGCCGCTCACCAACTACTTGCGCGACGGCAAAACAGGCCGTTTCTACTCGTACGCTGGGTGGGACGGACGAGGAGGAAAAAGCGTATGACCTTCACCCGCAGTGCTAACACTCACCGCCGCTCCATGATCGACCGCGAACTCAGGATGCTGAGGCGCTTCGTGAGCTTGCTCGACGACGGCTACCGTATCCCGATTATCGGCTACCGCGTCGGCCTCGACGCACTTCTGGGATTGCTCCCGGGCATCGGTGACCTTACGGGTTTTGCGCTCTCGGGCTACCTGATCTTCCGCGCTGCCCGTCTCGGTGCGCCGCGCAGCCTGCTCTCGCAAATGCTCGTCAACGCCCTGATCGACACGGCGATCGGCAGCGTGCCGATCCTGGGCGACATTTTTGACGTCGTCTGGAAAGCAAACCGCCGCAACCTAGACCTCTTCGAGCGGCATCTCAGAACGCGTGGCTAAAAGTCTACGGGGCTACAGCCACGCCCCGGACTCGGGCTCGGGGCAGGGTGCCCTGTCGCGCCTGAGAGCACTCACCCGTCTACTCGACAGCTCGATACGCATTCCCATCCTCGGGCGGCGTATCGGCCTTGACCCTATCATCGGGCTGATTCCGGGTTTCGGCGACGCGATCATGTTGTTGCCCGCGGGCTATATCATCTTTGAGGCTTACCGTTTCGGCGTTCCCAAACGCACCCTCATGAGCATGATCGCTAACATCGGTATCGAGACACTTTTCGGTACGGTGCCCATACTCGGCGACCTGTTCGATGCAGCCTTTAAGGCCAATACGCGCAACCTGTACCTGCTCGAGAAGCACGTAGGACAAATCGGGAGTCGTCCGCTCGAACGGCCCTCGAGTGTCGGTGTAACACTATTTCTCACGGTTTTGCTGCTATCATGCGCCGCAGGTATAGGCTTGGCAGTTTGGCTAGGCCTCTGGCTCTTCGGTCGTCTCGCTCAAGCCTTTTAGCCCCTTCGCGTACGCCTCGCCAGCCCTTTGTATCACCTGCAGGGAGAGTCTTTAACTCTATGGAAAAAGTCGAGATTATGAACCGTTTTTTACCCTTGTTTGCGCTGCGCAGTGTTTTTTTCGCACTGCTCGTCGTGGGCGTGAGCGCGTGCAGCGCGACGCCTGCAGCGGTCGACGAGCCGAATGGCCCTGTCGACCCTACTTTGGCCGACCTCGAGGTCGCAAGTCCAACCTACAGAGAGCTTATATTCTCAGCGGTCAAGGAAACGAGCAGTGAACCGCAGATAGTCACACTGCAAAACGTTGGAACAGCGCCGCTCGAGTTGAACGCCCTGACCTTTGGCGGCACCGACCCGGACGCCTTTATAGTGAGCGGCCCCACACTGCCCCAGACCCTCGAGCCGGGTGCAAGGCAGGAAATCCAAGTGACGTTCGTTCCAGACAGTGCCGGAACCCGGAGCGCAACGCTCGAGGTTCAAACGGCAGGTAGCGGTGCGCTCAGCCTCGACCTCTATGGACTCGGCAGCGAAGGGGAACAGGGAGAAAACGAGCCCACCCTCAACGACGTCGTCACTACGCTCGGATACGACGTCGACGTCGGCAGCACCGACCTCGAGCTCGGTCGCATCGCTGCCTCGATCGGCGACGAGATCAGCGCGTCCATCTTTGAGCGGGCAGGCACCGAACCCGTCACGCTGACAGTAGTGGCGCGGTACGGCCCCAACGAGGTCTTTCCCTACGGCTTTTTCAGTACGCCTGGCGGTGAAACGCCCACAGGTGAGGTGGCCCTGAGCGAGGTCGGCACCGTCGCAGCCGAGGACGCCCAGCGACTCCTCCCCCCTGTGGCAACGGGGGGAACCACGTTCGATCCGGGCAGCGAGCCATTTGGTATCTATGGCCAGGCAAGCGGTGCAACCCAGTACTCGATCGACGACCTCAATACCGGAGAAATCACCCACGCCATGCGCGTCTATCCACTTAAGGATCGCCAGGGCGTGCTCGTACCCAACAGCTACCTTGTCGGACTCGAGGAGGCCAGCAACGGCGACTACCAGGACGTGCTGTTCGTCCTCACCAATGTTGTCCCGTTTGGCGAGGGTGGCGAAGAAGTCCCTGTCGAATAGGTTGCGCTGTCCAGTTTACGCATCCCGCCGCAGACGCGTTCTCTCGAGGATGTAAGCCCGTTCGCCGGAGCTGAACAGTCGGTGAAGTTTTTCCCCGCTCCGGCGTTCGACGCGCCCACTCACGGAGCGTTTCCACACTTCCCCTGGAGTCACGACACGCTCTGCCGCCCGGGTGTGCCCATCTAGCATGGTCCGATCGAAGGGCAGGCCGATAAATTCAACCATCTGCTGCACCAGGGCCTCCGGGTTCTCGCTCACATCTTCATACCGCATGAGCAGGTGATTCTTCCGGTCGCGGTAGTCTTCGCTCAGCTCGACGTCCTTACGCCAGCGCGCAATACATGTGTCCACGCTGCGCGACCCGCCCCAGATTTCCGGGTGCTGCTGCGTTACCTCATGAAGCGACGCCACCACGTCGGCACCGTCGCGCAGAACATGGATAAATTTGGCGTCCTTTAGGGTCCGCTCGATCGTGGGGATAAAGTAGAGGTGGCGCGGGGTCTTCTCGAGCCAGACCCTCTGTCCGGCAGCTTGAGTCTCAGCATCGAGCAACCGTGCAAACGCTCGCAGGTAAAAACGCAGGGTCAGACCTCGAGGGTGCACTGCCGGTAGGCCCAACGACACCATCTGCCGCGAAAAAATCTCCGGTGCACTCCAGCGTGCCAGACCCAAGCGCCTCAGAACACGATTTCTAGAAGTCAGGAGCGAGAAAAGGTGCGACTCAGGCAGGGAAAAGACCTGCGGGTGCGCGGCTAAAAGGCTTTGGACGAGCGTGGTCCCCGAACGCGGACAGCCCACGATGAAAACGCGGGCGCTGATAGCGTCTTTGGCTATGGGCGCGGGACAATTTGGGACAAGTTCGGTATGGGTCATGACACCAGCGTAGACACCACGGCTTGCGGCACACTTGCCCTAACCTTGCGG
>JBMDWS010000400.1:0-6374 GCA_048594695.1 Truepera sp.
CGTTGACGATCTGCCAGGTCTGCGGGCCGGCGTGTAGCCTTGCCGGGAACATGAAGGCGAAGTCGACGAGGCGGACAGTGGCGTCGGGTACCGGTGCAGCGACTGGCTGGGGTGTTGGCCTGACCTCGAGCCCTTTGTAGACATAGTCGCCGTAGCCTTCGTCGGTGTAGGGCGCGCTGTAAGCGGCGTAGGGGCCCGGCTCGAGACTGAGGCCATAGACCTTTTGCGCGCCGCCCGCCTGACGGTCGATGTCGAGCACGATGTCGCCGAGAGACACCATCTTCCGCATGGCAGCGGCGGGATTGCCACCGGTCATATAGGCCTTATTGATCGCCTCGTAGGCCGCTTTGACGGCTGCGAGCGTCACCCCCGGCTTCAGCTGGAACAGACTGAAGGTGTAGCCCTTTTCATTGTCGGTCTCGAGGACCACCTCATGAAAGCCCGCCGGAAGTGAGGTGGGAACATCGAGACCAGCCGATGTCGCCCTAAAGATGGTGTCCTGGGCATAGGCAAAACCACCCAGCAGGCATAGAAGCGAACACACGCCAAACCGAATCATCGCTACCTCCTCAGGTCATTGCGTCGAGACACGGCATACTAGATGGAGGAGGATGACTTTAGGATGACGCGTCGCGTGGGATCTTTGGCGGGCGATGTTCGGGCTAGAGCGGGGAAGGCTCGAGCCCGCGTTGAGCCGCTTCGTCCAGAAGCGCTCGGTTTACCGGGTTGCGCCTCAGAAATCCCTCGTGGTAGATGGCAGGAACGTCGCGAGTCACTTGTTCGAGTCCGTCCAGCGCCCTTTTGAGAGTCCTTTGTGCCAACGGATCACCGAGTGCTCGCTGCGCCCGGTAGAGCGTCAGGTGGTGCTCGGCGTGCAGGGAGAGAATCCCCGTATCCTCCAGCAGGAGACCTGCCTGGTTGCTGGCCTCTTGCGCCTCGGACGTACGCCCATAGCGAAGCAGGACCTGGGCCAGCCGTATCAGGGCGAGCAGCGCGTCTCCTCTAAAGCCGTGAGCGTGCGCGCGTCGACTGGCTTCTCTGGCATACTCGAGCGCGTCCTCCGCCTTGCTGAGCTGGGCTTTCAGGCTGAGGAGCGCGCAGATGTCCTGGACCGGGTTGCCTGCCTCGCGTGTTAGGGCTTCGGCTTCGGTGAGGAGTGGGTGCGGAGACCTTTCTGTTTTTGCGTATACCCCCGCGAGATGTCGCAGGGCAGCCGGACGATGATAGCTGGGCAACCCGGGCCACTCGAGCGCACGGCGAAAGCTCGCCTCGGCCTGGATGAAGGCGCCCATGCGCACGTAAAAGGCGCCCAGGGTCAGGTGCAGGGCGCCGCCAAACCCTGTCGTTGTGGCGCTGCTCAGGGCTTGGGCCTGCTCGAGCAGCTCCGGGCAGCGCGTCTCCTGGGCGCGTAATGCCCAGCACACGGCGAGGGCGTGCAGCACATCGACATGGTCGTAACCCGCACCCGTCATGTCGGAAAAGATGGTGTGGGCTTCGAGCAGTAAAGGCGTGGCGGTGAGGGGGTAGCCCCGCTTGAGGGCGTTGATGGCGCGTTCGTTGAGGATATTGGCGCGCTCATGGGGATGGCCCGTCTGCAGGTAGGCCTGTTCGGCTGCTGAGAGCATCGTTTCGGCCTCGTCGAAGCGGCCTAGCTCGAAGAGGACGCCGCCAAGGATACGCGTTGTTTCGGCGAGGCTGTCTGGATCCCCCTGAGCGTGCTGGCGGTCAAATGCGTATTCGAGGTGGGCAAGTGCCGCCGCCGGACGGTTTTGTAACCAGCAGGCATGCCCCAGATGAAAGCTAAACGTCGCCCGGGCTGCGTCTAGGGCGTCTACTTCGGGCTGCGCCTCGGTTAAGGCCAGCCCCGCCCGAGCCGCCGCTGCGAGCTGATGCGCGTCTCCACTCAGTGTGAGATGGCTGCAGCGGAGGTCGAGCAGACGACACCGTTGGACCGGGGTGAGGAGGGGCGTGTCGAGCGCCTCCAGCGCACGCGCTGCCGCTTCGCTACCGCTCCGAATGAGGAGTTCCGTACGGTCGGCCCAGGCGGTAAAGGCCTCGTCACTGCGACCCTGACGCTCGAGGAGCGTGCCGAGCGTATATAGTGTGTCGGCGGCTTCGGGAAAGTGGTAGCGAGCCTTCGCCTCGTCGGCGGCTTGGCGCACGTGAGGTAGAGCCTTATTTTCCGCGCCTGCTGCGAGATAATGCTGCGCGATCCTTGCCGAGGGCGCGCCCGCACCCTCGAGCCAGCGCGCCGTGCGTTTGTGCAGCAGCCTGCGCATGAGGGTGGGAAGGCCCGCCCGTGTTGCCTCGAGCATGAGGTCATGCGCGAAGCTGCTCCCCAGCAGGATCTGGCCCCGCTCCAGCTCAGCGAAGGCGCTACTGAGTTGGGTAAAGTCTGCGCCCGCGACCGCTGCGGCGCGGGCTACGGTGAGCGCGCCCGGACTTAGCGCGTAGAGGCGTTTGCCGATCAGTGCAAGGACTTTGCGGCTTTGCGGCAGCCGCTCAGGTACGTCGCTCCAGACGTGACCTTGCTCCAAAAGATGCTTGAGCGTTTCGAGCACAAACAGCGGGTTACCCCCGGTATAGCGACCTAGCGCACTAGCCAGTGCTGCCCGAGTAGGGCGGGGCAGGTGGGGCAGCTCGAGGCTGGCGAGCAGCTGTTCGATCTCATGATCGAAAAAAGGGGGCAGCTTGAGCTGGAGGTCGTTTTCGAGGTACTGGCGTGCAGCCTCGGGCAGTTCAGCTGGACGAAAAAGATAAAAGATGGTGGGCGCTCGTGACGCGCCGTCTGAAGCCGCCCGTTGTGAGGGTACGCGATGGGTCAGGTAGCGTGCGAAGTCGAAGGTTGCCCTGTCGGCGTGGTGAAAGTCGTCCCAGACGACCGCGCAGGCAGTGGGTCGGAGGTGCGTGAGGCCTTCGGCGAGCGCTTCGAAAAAGCGTCCTCTATCCGCCTCATGGATGATGGGCGGAGGGGGTTCTGCCCCAAGCTGGGGTAAGAGGCGGCTCAGTTCGCGGCGTAGCCAGGGCTCGAGCGGGCGCTCCAGGAGGGGCTTGAGGGTTCGTGCGACAACCGCGAGCGGCACAGCGTCGTCTCCGGGGCGGCAGGCGATATGGTGGTAGTCGCCCTTGCGCGCCAGAAAATCCTGCATGAGCCGCGACTTGCCGCTCCCGGCTTCTCCTTGCAGGCAGACTGTTTGTCCCGACGGCCAGGCGGCCTCGAGGGCTTGCCACAGGGTTTCCCGGCCGATCAGAACGGGCGGGCGCAGGATGGAAAGGGGGGTGGCTCTCTCCAGCGGGTGAGCGTGCCGAGGTTGGGGCAGAGATTTGCGGAGTGCGTCGGCAACCTCGAGTGTTTCTGGCAACGGCTCGAGGCCGAACTCGTGCCGGAGCATAGCCTCGCAGCGTGCAACTACCTCCAAGCCTTCACTGCGTTCACCCGCCAGGTAGTGAAGGCGCATGAGCAGGCGATAGCTCGTTTCCGCGAGAGGGTCTGCCGCGAGCAGGGTGCGGGCGGGACCGATAGCCCCGGCGTAATCCCCGGCTTCCTCATGGGCAGCGATGAGCTGCTTGAGCGCGTCACGCCGGAGGCTCGCCAGCTGTTCTCGCTCTACAGCGAGCCACGCGTCGAATTCCGGTAGGTCGTCGTAATCGAACGGCAGTAACTCACCTGAAAACGCCAGCACGCCCGGCGCCTGACCCTGAAGTGCACGCAGGTTGAGCGCCGTGATGTCCGCCGTGAGGGTATCGGCAAGACGCAGCTGTTCGCCCGTCACGATAAGGTCGCAGGCGGTTTTCTGCTTCAGGCGCCTCAGGCTCTGGACGAGGTTGTTGCGGGCGTCACGTGACGCGCTGTCAGGCCACAAAAGCCCTGCCAGGCGCGCGCGCGAGGTGGCCCCGGCGAGCGTCAGATAGCTCAGGAGCGCCGCTGTCTTGCGCCCCTGCTCGAGGTAAGTGTCCCCGCACTCCAGAGTTGCCCGTCCCAACACATATAGGGTCCAAGGCGCGTCCATGGGGTCATCTTAGACCTGCGAGCTGCGCGTGTGACGGCTTCAGGTATCACGCTCGGTACGGGGGTTTGGTGCAGTCTCCTGAGGACCTCGAAGGGTGAATACCCTGAATAGGGACTGGGTGGGGTGTCCCACTCTCGAGATGCAGAGCGCCGCAAAAACGGACGTGGCCACCATGCCCCAGAGGGTCGGCGTGTAACTGCCGCTCACATCATGCACCGCGCCGACAGCAACCGGTGCGAGCGCCTGGGTGATGCCAATCAGGGTCGTCATGAGGCCGCTGATGCTGCCATAGTTGGCCGAGCCGTAAAGCCCTGCGACCAGGGCCGCGCGGGCGAGTGTCGTCGCGCCGTTGGCCGCGCCGAATAGAAAGGCGAAACCCCATAAACCGACCGCGCCGGGCACCACCAGCAGCACCAAAAAAGAGACTGCCCGGCCGACAAATACGCCCATTGTGATGCGCAGCAGACTAAACCGTCCGACCAGCGGTGCGAACACCAGGCGACCCGCAACCTGCACTGCGCCGATCGAGCCAGCCGCTGCGGCGACCAACCACGGCGCGTAGCCGCGTTCATGGAGGAGTGGGATGCTGTGCGCGGCGATAGCGATCAGGGCAATGCGGTCGAGTGCGAACGCACCAGCCAGCCACCAGAAGGCAGTGTCCCGGTAGGCGTCGCGCGCGGCGACGCTCACTTCCTGTTGGGACGCATGATCAGTCTTGCTCGCCCCGTCCGGCAGGAGCCCGAGCGTTTCGGGGCGACGGCGCAGCACCAGCGCGTGTAGAGGGATGCAGACCAGCGCCAGGATAAGCGCCAGCAGGCGCAGCGCGTCGCGCCAGCCGAGCGCCCCGACGAGATAGGTCGTCAGGGGAATAAAGATTGTGCTGGCAAATCCAGCTACCATCGTGATAATCAGCATCGCTTGCGGGCGGCGGCGGCGAAACCATACGGCGACCACAGTAAAAGCGACCTCGTAGAAGACTGCCGCCATCACCAGGCCGATGGCGGCCTGAATAAGGTAAAAGCCTGCCAGGGATTCGACTGACGACCACAGCAGCACCAGTCCGGCACCGGCTGCTGAGCCGAGCGTCATCAAGAGGCGTGCGCCGCGGCGGTCGAGGTAACGACCGACCGGGAGAGCCACCATGGTAGAGACCAGCAGCGCCAGGGAAAAGGCAGCGGCCGTCTCGGCCCGGCTCCATCCGAGTTCGGCCTCCATCGGGGCAACGAACACGCTAAAGGCGTAGTACAGCACCCCGTAGCCGACCGTCTGCGTGACGGCCAGCGCCCAGGTGATGCGCCAGCCGTAAAAACTCAAGGGGTGACCTTCATAGCGTCAGTTTGTCACGCTATGCGCAGCATGATGTGTCGGCGCCGGGTACGCAACAGGAAGATGCTCCGACTATGGACAGCTCCTGCAGCTGCCTCTGCTCGCGCAGTTTGCAGGCCACGTAGGGTGCAACCAGTTCGATCTCCAGGGCGTTACCGTCCGCCCTGACGCCGTCAAACCGATATTGGACGGAAGGCTTGCCCACCGCCGCGTATTCGAAGCGCACGTGCTCACCGTCAAGCAGGGGCAGGGCGTCGGCTTTTGCCAGGATGCTCGAGAACTTCCCGGCTGTCATCGGTGCGGGTGCGTCGTCGCCGTCTGGTGACCAGAGCTGAATGACTAGCTCGTTCCAGGCGCTCGCCCCGCCGCCACAGTCGAGCGAGTCGATGGAGACTTTTTTGATCTCGGTGACGTGAAAATCGTTCGGTACGAGCTTTTTGCCGTCTACGGTGAAGCGCAGCGGCTTGTCGGGTGCGGCGGTGAGTTGAGGGGTAAAGGACTGGTGCGACATGCTGACTCCCTGAAAAAGCAGGTTTCACGCGGAGCGTGTGAGATCATATTAAAACTACACATTTAAATCTGTCAATGTAAAGGATGGAAATTTGGACGCTTTGGCTGTCAACCTCAAGGCCTCAGCCGACCCGCATAGGATTCATTCTTACAGCGCCCAGTAAACGGGTGTTGCTGCCGCGACGAGGGTGTGTATCTGTGACCGGGAAACGTTTCTCGGCCCCTCGCAACGCCTCATGAAGCTGCTTGTGGGGGCGGGCTCCGTCCGCGCTAATAAGTGCGAGAAGTGAGTGTGCGACGAGCTCGAGCCTGCTGCGTTCGAAACTATCTGGGACGCGCTTCTTTTGCCAGGGCTACGCCTGGTAGCGCTGGCCTTTGGCGGTTATTGCCTCAGGTTTCTTGGAGGGTCCGTGAGAGACAAGAGGATTTGATTTGACCTTTCAATCTGACTTTAGCTGTGAATCTTTTGGCCCGTGCCCAGCGTCTCAAGCTTTTAAAACCCATTCTGGTCGCCACTCGAGCCTGAAG
>JBMDWS010000401.1:0-11960 GCA_048594695.1 Truepera sp.
GCGAAGGCGAACTGCGTAGGACCCTGCAAATCTTTGACGACAGGCTCGAGCCTGTAACCTTCCGGTACCCGCTGGGCAACAGCGAGCGAGGAAAAAAGGCAGAGGAGCAAAAAGCCATAAACTTTGGTGTGCACGTCCAAGTCTAAACCCCGACCTGTCCACGCAAATGCGCGTTGCGCTGCCCTCTACGTCATGACGGCGTGCAGGGCGTTTGGGCGCCGGGATACAACACGTCGTGGGCGGTCGAGGGGCCGACACCTTGCTTGATGCCCCCCGCTGCCAGGTAGATACCGCCCCCGCAGACCGCAGCCTGGATTCCGTGGCGCGGGGTCGGCATAGGCGCGAGCGTGCGCCACGTCTGCGCCTCCGTGTCAAATGCTTCGACTTCGGCGTAGGTATTGCCACCCCCTTCACCACCGATAATCAGGATCTCGTCGCCGACGACCGCCGAGGCAAACCCGCCCCGCTCGGTGGGCAGCGTCGTCTCGAGCGTCGCCCAGCTCCCGGACGCGAAGTCGAAGGTGTCTACCGCGTCGTAGGTGGCATTGATGGCCCCGTCGCGGCCCCCAATCGAATAGAGAATGCTCCCGACGACCGCCGCGTGCGCGTGGTCCTTGGGGCGCGGCATGTCGGGCAGTTCAGCCCAACTGTCGGTAGCCGGATCGTACACGTCGAACGCGGTCTGGGCGTCACCGTTAGACAGCCCGCCCGCATAGTAGATCTTGCCCTCGTAAACACCCACGCCTCCGGCGCAGCGGGGCCGGGGCATGGACGCACCTTCAGAAAAGGCATTCGATTCCGGGTCGTAGATATAAACCGTGTCGGCTGCGTTGCCGAGATTTCCCCCCACGCAGCCGCCAATATAATAGATCTTGTCGCCAAAAGTCACGCCCTGGATGTGATCGAGGTCCGCGGGCAGCGGTGCCAGCGTCGTCCAGGTACGTGCGGCTGGGTCGTAGGCCTCGTGCAGGGTACTGCCTCCGGCGAGGTAGAGCTTACCGCCGACCTGAACATAGGAGACTTCCTGCCGCGCCACCGACGAGCTTGGCAGCGACTCCCAGGTTCCGGTGCCTTGCGGCGCATTATCGAGAACCGTAATGAGGACCTCGTCGCTCGCCTGCTGCGCTCCGGCCGTGACAGCCAGCGAGAGCGTGTAGGAGCCGACAACCGGAAAGGCAGCGGTTGTCAGGAGCGCAGCAGGATCCGAGATCGTAATGCTCGCTGGCCCGCCGGTCTGCGTCCAAGAGGCTGTGAGGCTCGAGCCCTCAGGCGCGGTCGCGGTACCTGTCAGAACGACTTCATCGGCAGGCACGGTCACGGTCTGGTCGGGGCCTGCCGAGACGCTCAGGGCACCGTTTGGGGTACCTTGCGGGGTGCAGGCGGTCAAGAGGAGAAGCGCAAAACAGGCATTTCGGGAGAGATGTCTAGACATGGAGGCTCCTTTCAGGAAACGGCGGGCTGTGCTCCAAGTCTAGCTCAACGCGCCCAGACGCTTCTGTACGTCACTCTAAACTCTGCGAAGATAGCTTTTGACGTTGCGGTTTGATGGGCACGCGGTTTGATAAACATGCGGCTTGATAAACGCGAAGTGGGCTCGAGCCTCATCCTTTGAAACACCGTGGTAGGGCGCAGGGCCGGACCCAACCTCGCAGCACCGCCCCCGACCCGGCGTATACTTTCGCCAGGGTCCTCACACCCTTACGGGAGGTCGTATGCGTTTTGGTCGCTGGCTCGTTTTAATCCTCGTGTTCGCGCTCCCTACCGCGCTTGCCCAGAGCGCCCGGGAGTCTACGCTCGTCATCGGGGCAGACATCACCGACCTCATCACGCTCGACCCCGGCGTGTCCTACGAATTTTCCGGCTCGCTCATCACCGACAATCTCTACGACACGCTCGTCGATTTCGAGGGAACCGACCTGACTCAGGTCGTACCGGGTCTCGCTGAAAGCTGGGAGGTTGCCGAGGACAACAGCAGCATCACCTTTAGCCTCACGGACGCTACCTTTTCCTCGGGCAATCCCGTCACCGCCGCGGACGTCGTCTACTCGTTCGACAGGGTCATTCAGCTCGAGACGCCCTCGTCATTTCTGCTCACCGATGTTGCAGGCCTCGAGGTCGGTTCGACGGTCGCTGTCGACGACAAGACCGTGCAGCTCAATCTCGGTGAAGGCGTCAACCCCGCTATCGTCCTCAACATGCTTACCTTCAACGTCGGCGGCATCGTCGATTCGCAGACCGTTCAGGCCAACGAGCAGGACGGCGACTTCGGCTCGGCCTGGCTGCTCGACAATTCGGCAGGCTCGGGGCCTTACACGCTCTACCGCTGGGATCAGGGCTCGCAAGTCGCGCTCGAAGCCAACCCCAACGCCGCCAAGAGCGGTCCCATCACCCGCGTCATCATCCGCAACATTCAAGAGTCGGCGGCGCAGCGTGCAGCGCTCGAGTCGGTCGAGATCGACGTGGCCTACGACCTCACCCCGGACGCGTTTGCTGCCGCCGAGGACGACGACCGCTTCACGGCGCTGCGCACCGACACGTTCGTGCTCGAGTATCTCGGCATGAATTCGGGTGAAGGCAAGCCTTTCGCCGACAACCGCGTGCGTCAGGCAGTGCGCTACGCCGTCGATCAGGAGGGGATCATAAGCGGGCTCCTGAGCGGCCTTGGACAGAAGATCCAGACGATCATCCCGATCGGCCTTTTGGGAGCAGACGAGGGCTCGTACTACACCCACGATCCGGAAAAAGCCCAAGCGCTCCTCGCCGAAGCGGGTGCCGAAAACCTGAGCGTGGATTTCCTCGTCCCGACTGGCTCGTGCTTCGGTGGCGTCCCCTGCGCCGACCTCGC
Source organism: Truepera sp. (assembly GCA_048594695.1). GTDB lineage: Bacteria > Deinococcota > Deinococci > Deinococcales > Trueperaceae > Truepera. The sequence goes on from JBMDWS010000401.1 coordinate 2,846, forward strand.
GGCCAAGATCCAGAGCGATCTGGCCGAGGTAGGCATTCAGGCCAACCTCACCCAGACCACGTCCGCCGAACTTTTAGACATCTACCGGGCGCAGGGCGCAGAACTCGTCCTTATCAACTGGAGCCCGGACTTTCCCGATCCCGATGGTAACGGCACGCCGTTAGGCGACTACAACGCCCAGTCCCTCGCCTGGCGCAACGACTGGAACAACCCGGATGCCAGCGCACTCGCCGAACAGGCAGCTCAGGAAACAGACGCCGACGCCCGCGCGGAACTCTACGCGCAACTCAACGCGCTCGTCGCCGAGGAAGGCCCTTACGCGATCCTCTACCAGGCGTACAAGCCCGTAGTCACACTCGCGAGCGTCACAGGCTTCGAGCGCTCCGCGCAGGGTAACGTGGACTTTACGAAAGTCTCCAAGAGCGAGTAACCCCTCCCGCAGTGACGGGGAGAGCGATCTTCTTATCCCGTCACTGCTCGCTTTTCAACGAGCAGCACATCCCGCACTCTTCCCAAACCTACAGGAGCCCCTGTGCTGACCTATTTCCTGAGGCGACTCGGCTATCTTATTTTCGTTGTCTGGGGCGTCGGCTTCGCGGCTTTTTTTATCTCGCGGGTCGTTCCCGCCGATCCTGCCGCCGCCGCGCTGGGTGGCAACGCTCGAGAGGAGCAGATCGAGGCCTACCGCGAGAAGTTCGGCCTGAACGACCCGGTCGTGGTGCAGTACGTGCACTATATGGGCGACCTCTTTCAGGGGGACCTCGGCACCTCGCTACGCACACGCCGCCCGATCCTCGAGGATCTGCGGGCCTACTTTCCGGCAACGCTCGAGCTGACCGCCTGGGCCATGCTCCTGGCGCTCGCCTTTGGCATCCCGGCAGGACTTGTCGCCGCGCTCAACCGCAACCGCCCCGTCGACCTGCTCGTCCGGACGCTGGCCCTTGTCGGCGGAGCCACCCCTGTCTACTGGCTGGCCATTATCATGATCAACCTTTTTCACGTTCAACTCGGCTGGGTGCCGGGGCCGGGTCGGCTCGACCCGTACCTGTTCGCACCTGAACCCGTCACGGGTGTGGTCAGTCTCGACGCTCTCATCGCCCGCGATTACGAGGTCTTCTGGGACGCGCTGCGGCACATCATCCTGCCCGCCGTGGTGCTCGGCGCCTTTTCGACGGCGCTGCTGGCCCGCATGGTGCGGAGCGCGATGCTGGAAGTCATGAGTCAGGACTTTATCCGCACAGCGCGGGCCAAAGGCTTGCGGGGCCGAGCGGTCGTCCTTAAACACGGGTTGCGGAACGCCGCCCTGCCTATACTCACCGTGTCGGCCAACGTTCTGGGTTCACTCTTGACCGGCGCTGTTCTCACCGAAACGATCTTCTCGTGGCCAGGGATCGGGTCCTACGCGACCTCGAGCGCCACCGCCCTCGACTTTCCGGCGGTCATGGCCGTAACCCTCGTCGCGGGCCTTACTTACGCGCTGGTCAACCTGCTCGTCGACCTGCTCTACGCCCTCTTCGACCCCCGGATCTCCTATGCCTGAGCCCCTAAGTGACCCCACGTTACTCGAGTCTCAGGTCGTCACGACGCGTCGCCTCGCGCTGCGGCGCTTTCTGCGCGATCCCGGAACCGTGATCGGCACCTTACTGGCCCTCACACTCGTCTTGCTGGCCCTGCTCGCGCCACTTCTCGCCGGGAACCCGTTACAGCAAGACCTCTCCGCACGGCTCCAGCCCCCGAGCGCCGCGCACCCATTCGGTACCGATCAGCTCGGGCGCGACACGTTTTCTCGCGTTCTCGTCGGCTCGCGCATCTCGCTGGCTATCGGCCTCATGGTCGTGACCCTTTCAGTTCTCGTCGGGGGGCTCGTCGGACTCCTTGCAGGGCTTCTGGGCGGTTTCTGGGACGACCTCCTGATGCGTCTGACCGACATCTTCTTGGCATTCCCCGCCCTCATCCTGGCGATGGCCATCTCGGCGGCGCTCGGTCCCAGCCTGACCAACGTGATGATCGCGGTTGCCGCCGTATCGTGGCCCAGCTACGCCCGGCTCATGCGCGCGCAGGTTCTTTCACTCAAGGAACGCGACTTTGTCGACGCTGCCCGCGCCCTCGGTGCGGCGCAGCGCCGGATAGCCTGGCGTCACCTGCTGCCCAACAGCCTCGCGCCGCTCATGGTGCAGGCATCGTTCGACGTCGGTGGGGCGATTTTGACCGCTGCGGGCCTCGGCTTTATCGGGTTTGGTGCGCAGCCCCCCACGCCCGAATGGGGCGCAATGGTTTCAGAAACGCGCAATTTCATTACCGAAGCGCCCTGGGCTTCGGCGGCTCCCGCCCTCGCCATCTTGCTAACTGTCTTGGCGTTCAACCTTTTGGGCGACGGGCTGCGCGATATTCTCGACCCACGCGCGCAAAGCTAGGGCGTCCGGCAGCCCCAACCCGTGAGAGGGTTGGGGCGTGTTTTGCAAAGAGTTCGAATGCTCCTGTTCGCTCCCTATCTAGTGTTAAATTTCACAACACCTTCGCTTGTGAATTTTTTGTTCCTTCAAGTCAGACGATATGTGTCGGCAAGCTCCCGGCTACCCGAAAATAAAGCTGCTAGACTGACCCTATGAAACGCCAAACCGCCCAGCGACGCGCCATTCTGGATGTGCTCGAGCGTGCTCCCGGCCCCCTCACGCCGCAGGAAGTCCTCGACGCGGCGCGCACGTCCCAGGCGGGCCTCGGCCTTGCGACGGTATACCGGAACCTCAACACGATGGAAGAAGCGGGCGACGTCGTTCCCGTGCATTTACCGGGAGAGAGTGCCCGCTTCGAGATCGCTGGGCGTGGGCACCACCATCACTTTCGCTGCGAAGTCTGTCAGGCCGTGTTCGAACTCGAGACGACCTGTCCGGTCGCTGTTCTGGAAGGCGTTACGCTCCCAGGTGGGTTTCGGGTCACAGATCACGAGTTGACGCTTTATGGCGTCTGCCCGTCTTGCCAGTAAACCTGTTGCTTTTACCCTTGTTGCCCTCAACCCTAAGCGCAGGGCGCGAGGGCGCGACGGTAGCCAGGCTGCCGGAGGACTAAGGATGTCGGAAAGCCTCGAGGTCTTGCGCGTGATCGGTCGAACACTCATGCTCGACAGTCGCGCCTACGATCTGATCCGTGAGTCACCCCACAACAACGCGCTGGTTTCGGCCATCGTCGTCATGGCGGGGCTCTCAGCTGCTCTGGGCCAGTCGGTCGTACTCTTTGCCAGCCGGGTCCGGCCCCGTCGCTTCGTCTTTTCCCTTTTCTTCTCGGCTTCCGTCTACACGTTCAGCTTCTTCTTTTTGACCCTCAGCATCTGGCTGGTTGGCGACCTGGCCTTCGGAAGGCAGCGCGAGTTCGACGAAATCATGAGAGCGGTGGGGCTGGGCTACAGTCCTTACCTGTTTTCCTTTTTTACTCTTGCTCCCTACTTTGGCAACCCCATCAATCTTCTTCTCTCCATCTGGAGCCTCGTGGCTATCGTGCGCGGTGTTCATTTTGCCTTCGCGCTCGACCTGGGACAAGCGCTTCTTTGCGTGGTTCTGGGCTGGCTGCTGCTCCAGGTCATCCAGCGAACCGTCGGGAGGCCGATGATCGGAGGGGTGCGCTGGCTCAGGCGGCGCGTTGCGGGTGCGCCCATCGCCACGACACGTTCTGAACTGCGCGAACTTTTCGACCTGCCCCAGTACCCGCGCTCGAAATACAAGCCCCGCAACAGGACATATAAAGACGGCTCGAGGTCGAAGGGCTCCGGTCAGCAACGCTGATGCTGCTCGAAGTCTGGCTCTTTTTCAGCCTCATCATCATCGTCTTTTTGCTTGCTGGCGTCCTCTCCCCCTTCGAGGCACTGGGCTGGTGGGCAGGCTGGTACGGCGACGACGACGACGCTATTACGAAAACCCGCCCGAAAACGAGCAAGGCCGACCGCTTCGTTATTTTTTTGTCTGGCATCAACAGCGTTTCGGGCGAAGCGTTCGCGCCCAGAGAGATTACTTTCCTGGCCCGTCTCAAACGCGAACTCGCCGACGCAAATATCGTGCTGGTCGACGACATCTTTCCCTACTCCGTAACCGAGCGGGCACTTACCGGCAGACGCGTCTTCGCCCGGTTCTGGCGCTACGCACATAAAGCCAAACTGAGCGGTCCCGGCGTCGCCGGCTTTCTCATCAACATCCGCAACCTCTGGCAAGTTGGTGTTTCGGCCGATACGCGCTACGGCCCCATCTATAACCAGGGCTCGGCACGGATGCTCCTTAACGGCCTCATGCGACACGGCTACGTCCCCGCGAGCGGCGTGCCGGTCACGCTGATCGGTTACTCGGGTGGCGGACAGGTCGCGCTCGGTGCCGCGCCCCACCTCAAGGGGATGATCCAGGCTCCCATCTCGATCATTTCCCTTGGGGGCGTCCTGAGCGCCGATCCGGGGCTCCTGACGCTCGAGCGCCTCTACCACCTCTACGGCAAACGCGACACGGTGCAGCGACTTGGCGCGATACTTTTTCCTGGGCGTTGGCCCTTTATCCCCTCGCCCTGGCAACGGGCCAAAAAGCGCAGGCTTATCGAGCTTATCGACATGGGACCCGCCGACCACACCGGTCCCGAGGGCTACCTCGACGAGGAGAGCTTTCTGCCCGACGGACGCACGTACCTCGATCAGACGGTCGAGACCATCAAGCAACTCGTCTACCGCGACGTGCGGCGGGCCGTGCGGGTGTATCCGGCTCCCTAGTTCCTATCTCTATAACGTCGCTTAATAAGCTGTGATCGGGCGGCACTGAAGCAAAAAAAGGTTCCCCCCAGAGAAGGCGCACTCGAGGTCCACCGGATACCCGAAACGCGTCTCGAGGACTACGCACAGCGCCGCGACTTCCAGAATCTGCCCGTTCGATAACGAGGGCTCCCGCTGGTGAAGGTCGGGCACAGGAACATCCCGCGTCCCGTGCTCAGCCAGCACCGTCATGCGCTGTTTGTGGGCAATCCGCCTCGAGACGATCTGATCCGCCTTGCTCACCGTGAAGGTATCGGGTGTCACACGCCCGCCCGCGACGCTTTCGCCCAGACCCCAGTTGGCGTTGATCAGCACATTGTCCTTCGTCCCGGCGACAGGATCGACGCTGAAGGCTACTGCTGAAACGTCAGCAGGCACCAGTTTTTGAACCAAAACCGCGAACCTGCCGCCTGGCCCACCTCTTTTCCGGTAGACGTTGGCCCTAACGGAATTTGCCGAGGCGACACACTGCTGAACCGCCGAGATGACCGCCTCGGCACCCCGAAGGTTCAGAAAAGTGTCGTACTGGCCTGCGAAAGAAGCTTCCTTACCATCTTCATTGGTGCCTGAAGAGCGAACCGCCACCGAGGCATTGGCTTCGCCGAAACGCACACTCAACTGGCGATAGGCGTCGGCGAGATCACGCTGAAAATCAGTGTAGTGCATCTTGGTTTCACCCTCACGCCGCTCGAGAACGACACAGAATCCAGGCGGCACGGGGTAGTCGGAAGCTAAGGACGCCAGCGTCGCCGCCTTGTTCCCGACGAGCGCCGACTGCCGCGCACGGGCATCCTCGAGCCAGATCAGCAGCATCGTGCCAGCATACCTGTGCTATGCTGGCGACCATTCAGGAAGGTGGTGTCTTATGAAAATAGTCGTTCCAAAAGCAGCAATGCCAGCACCCTTCCTGACCTACCACTAAACGCACCCAGCCTCCCTCGGCGTCAGGAACGGGACAATCCCCTTTCGTTCAACACGTCGTGAGGCAACCATGTCCAACAAAATCAGACATTTCATGGCCGATGAGGTCCGGGCCGTTCTGCCCCTTCTGCAAGACACCTACCACGCTATCGGGGTATTTCAGAAAGACCGCTCACCCGAGAGCGCGGCAGTTCTCGAGAATTATTTGCTCGAGGCGGGCCGCGCGCTCAAGCCCTTCAAACCCGTCGTCCAGATCCGCAAACAGGACTACTTCGACGCGATTGTCCGCGAGGGCCTTAACCTGTCGGACCGCATCATCGCACTCGACACCGCTGTCGGGGCCATGCATATCGAGTTTTCGGTGCCTCGTGCGTATATGCACCGCGAAAGCCGTGACCTCAGGACCGCGCCCGAGGGGATACGCATCGACAGGGCCAGCGACGTCGTGGCGGCTGCTCCCGAGGCACTCTGTAGCGGGATTCCGGCCTCGAGAGGCGTTGCTACCGGACGGGCCAAAAGCATCCGGCGCAAAGCCGACTACAAGCACGTTCCCGAGGGCGCGGTGCTTGTCGCGGAGATGACGCGCCCTGAACTCACCGCTAGCCTCCATAAGGTCGCAGCCATCGTCACGGATCAGGGCGGTGCGCTGTGTCACGCAGCAATCGTCGCACGGGAGCTGGGTATTCCCTGCGTGGTCGGTACGCAGCGTGCAACGCAGGTCATCAAATCAGGGCAGTGGCTACGTGTCGATGGGAGCAAGGGAGTGGTGTGGGCTGGGGACTTTCAGCACGCCACAAGTCCTTGATTCGAAAGCCGACTATGGCCCAGCCCTAGTCAATGGGCCATAGTCAAATCCCATCTCGTCGAACCAGTGGCTCTTCAAGAGGTGACACTCGAGCGCACGTTTAACGAACGGCAGCGTACCTTCGGGTAAAGATTCGGGCGACACCCATACGAGGTCATCGCACTCCGATATCGGCCCGGGTTCGCCCGTCCAGCGCATCGATATGAGAAAGAAGTCGATTCCGTCACCAGAGGGGGAGGTGTAATGGGTTACTCCTATAACATGCGTCGCCTCAGGCTCGAGCCGCACACCCACCTCTTCCCAGGCTTCTCGCAGCGCGGCGTCGACAACGGTTTCACCGGGCTCGAGGTGCCCGCCGACCGGTCCGTAAAACCCGTCGAACCAGCCCGTGTCGGCGCGGCGCGTGAGGAGCACGTGCCCCTCACGCATCAAAAAAACGTGTGCCACGACAGGAAGCCGCATCCCTAACCCTGATACTCGCCCCACACACGCTTGAGGCGGCCACACACTTCCCCGAGCGTTGCACGCGCTCTAAAAGCGTTCAGAACAAACGGGAACAGGTTCGCTGTTCCTTCGGCGGCCCCGGCAAGGTCGGCGAGCGCAGCCTCCGTGCGGTTAGAATCACGCGCCGCCCGAAACGCAGCGAGTTCAGCGACCCGCACGCCCTCGGTTTCCGCCGAGAGCTTCTGAATCGGCACACTCGCTTCGTCCTGCATCTGAAACCGATTGACGCCGACCACCACGCGTTCACCCGATTCGATTTCGCGCTGGAAACGAAACGCCGCTTCCTCGATCTCTTCCTGAATAAAGCCCGCCTGAATCGCCCGAACCGACCCGCCGAGGTTTTCGATCTGGTCCATCAGAGAACGTGCTGACTGCTCGAGTTCATCTGTAAGACGCTCGACGACGTAGCTCCCCCCAAGCGGGTCGGGCTCCACCGTCACCCCGGACTCGTGGGCGAGTATCTGCTGCGTCCGCAGGGCAATCCGGGCCGAGCGGTCAGTAGGCAACCCGAGCGCCTCGTCCATACCGTTGGTATGCAGCGACTGCGTCCCTCCCAGCACTGCTGCCAGCGCCTGATAGGCCGTTCGGACGACGTTGTTTTCCGGTTGCTGCGCGGTGAGCGTGCTGCCTCCCGTCTGGGTGTGAAAACGCAGCATCATCGATTTGGGATTCTGCGCGCCGAACTCCCGCTTCATGATGCCCGCCCAGAGCCGCCGCGCCGCCCGGAACTTGGCAACCTCCTCGAGAATGTCGTTATGGCAGGCGAAAAAGAACGAGAGCCTCGGCCCAAACGTGTCGACCTCGAGCCCCCTCGCCAGCGCCGCTCTGACGTACGCTCTGGCGTTGGCGAGGGTAAAGGCGATTTCCTGCGCCGCCGTCGAGCCAGCTTCACGGATGTGATACCCCGAAATCGAGATGGTGTTCCAGTTGGGGACATGCTCCGCGCAGTAGGCGAATGTATCTGTGACCAGGCGCATCGAGGGCTCGGGTGGATAGATATAGGTACCACGAGCGATGTACTCCTTCAGGATGTCGTTCTGCACGGTCCCACCGAGTTGGTCCGCCGGCACACCCGTTTCTTCTGCCACGAGAATGTAGAGCGCCAGGAGCATCATGGCGGGAGCGTTGATCGTCATAGAGGTGGTGATATCCGCTAGCGGCAGGTCGCGCAAGAGTGTGCGCATATCGTCGAGCGTGGCAATCGACACACCAACTTTCCCAACCTCACCACGGGCCAAGGAATCATCCGGGTCGAGACCGAGCTGCGTCGGCAGGTCGAAAGCGACTGACAGTCCCGTCGTGCCCTGTGCCAGAAGGTAGCGGTAGCGGGCGTTCGACTCCTCGGCGCTGCCGAAACCCGCGTACTGTCGCATGGTCCAGAAGCGCCCGCCCGCGTACATCTGCGGATAGATGCCGCGTGTGTAGGGGTAAACGCCGGGACGCTCGAGCCCGTCTTTTGAGGCAGACATACAGCTATTATAGGCGCGACCTGACGCTGGTAAAATGCGGCCATCGTTGCCAACTGATATAGCTGTATTTGGCCAATACCTGAACGCCCTCTCCGAAAGGAACGAGAATTTTTGCCGGGTACTCTTATCGGGGCCAAACCCAGCAGAATGATTCTAGGGGCTTCAAGCTGGGGTTACAGCGCATCGGGGTCTTACAAGTCCGGCTAGACCTTCGCGCTACTGGGTTCGACACTGAAAGAACGTGCGAGAGGCCCAGCAGGGCAAGGCGCATCGGCTTACTGGCGGAACAATCAGCGAATACTCTACCGATCTTCGAACAAAATAGCCTGTTATGGTAGCGTGCGCCTCATGCCCGCACGCACTTTTCTCGCAATCCTCGCCTTTCTCGCGTTCATCTCTCTAGGCCTGCCAGACGGCCTGCTGGGCGTCGCCTGGCTCTCGATTCGTGGCACCTTCGGGCTGCCCATCGACGCGCTCGGGCTTTTGGCCGCTTTTGGGACCGTGGGCTACCTGACCTCGAGCTTTGCCGCCGGCAGACTTCTGCGGGTCATGTCGATCGGCATGGTGCTGGCCCTATCGACTTTGGCAGCAGCCACCGCGCTCCTCGGCTACGCCCTGACGCCCTCGTGGCCCCTGATG
>JBMDWS010000402.1:0-4084 GCA_048594695.1 Truepera sp.
TGTAGAGAACCGAGCAGTGACTGAAGAGTACACGCTTCAGCTCATGGGAAGGCACTACCGTAAGTTCGTAGACCGCATCGTCGAGGAAGTCGGGAACGGACCCTCGGTGCAGCAGGCAGGCGGTTGCGCCTCGCCTCTGGACATCACCGCAGGCATCATCTTCACGACCTGGTGCTACAGCCCCAGCGGCTATTACGATCTCGCACCGCCCCTCGTGCTGGATCTTCCAGGCTTCCAGGACCCCGCCCAGATTGACCCGGTGGTCGTTGGCACATACATCAGGGACGTCCTTGTTACGCCTCAGGCGGGCGAGAACGACGTCACTTACGTCCTCACGCTCTTGCTTGATAACGACGACACCATCACGGGCGACTCACAGACGCTCCACGTCGCTGTGGACGGGCAGATGACGCCCACCACCACTACGTGGCCCGGTGGGGTGAGTAATGAGCTAACCGGCAAGCCCTACACCCTGGGACCCTGGTTCTTCCTTGTAGATGTTCCCCTCATTACATTTGGCTACATGCAATCGGGACTCGAGCTCGACATAGGACCGGTCAACGGTGCCGAGACGCTCCTTAGGCCCGCTGCCAACTATCAGCCGCAAACTCCGAATAATGTGCAGACGGATTCCTACACCTCGAGTACGAGCTTCACGATCGGTGCAACGCTCGAGGCGGGCGCGACCCCTGATGGTGCCACGGGTGGGGGCGGCGTCTCGGGCTCGTATACCGTGAGCAGCTCGAACACACAGACCACAACTATCACCGACTGGACGTGGACGGCGAGCGCCAGCGGTGATCAGGGCAGCAGCTATGCCTGGAGTTTCACCTCACAGAACCCTGTCGAGGGCATGCTTGAGCAGGGCAGCGAGTGGGACGCTGGTTGGATGGCCCTAGCGCCCAACGGGCTAAACGTCGGGCTTATGCAGTTCGACGCGGAGGCCGTGTGGACAACCGTGTCAGCATCAGCCGAAACAGTGGATTTTCAGCTCTCTTCGACCCAGCAGCTCGTCCTGCCGGGGCAGACGGCGGGCCAGCAGGTATACCTAATCGACGAACAGCAACAAGCGTTCTCTCAGACGGTCAGCCTCGACCTGGGTGCGGTTATCCCGGTGACCTTAGCACCCGGCTCGTTATCGTTCGTAGACGCACAGGGCAATCCCGTGACGCAGGAGAACCCCATTTCGGCAGGTGAACCCGTGACTGCTAGCGTTGCTCTGTCGGGCACTGCTCCGTTCGGCTACAGCATCACCAGCACCGCGACCTCGGTAAACAACAATGCTGTGATCACCGAGTCGCCGGTGCAGATCTCGAGGGGCGACGCCAATGAAACCTTTACTCTAGAGACCAACGCCAACGGCCTGGCGAGCGGCGAAACGGTCGCAGTGGACGTGTTCCTTGGCAGCTTCGGTAGCACCGCCGCCCAGCAGCTTTGGATCGTTAACGACTAATCCCAAGAGCCTCGAGTTCGGGTGAGGAGGGACCTTTCCTTAAAACGAGCGCGCTACCTTTGTAGCGCGCTCGTTACCTCTCGGTATCTTCTTGCACGGGGTCGTCGTAAAACGGAGAGTTACCTGGCAGCCCGTCCGACAATTGGCTCTAGTGCATTCTCAGGCATTTCAATTGTAGCGCAAGGTGAAAGCTCGTGCCGGTGCCAACACCCAACGTGCCCTTACCCACATTTGTGCCGTGCTGGACGGTATTCGTGCGTCTTGTTTGTGGGGTGCGACTAGGTGCGCAGCGTCATTAGCGTATAGGCTCGTATCAGGTTCCTGAATCCGGCAAATCTTTGAAGTCGGTTTGAAGCGCGCGCACCCAATATGGAGGCAATCCTATGAAACGGTTCGCTGTAGTTATGCTTGTTGCCTTGGCAGCTCTGTTCGTTTACGCCCAGTCGGACGCGCCGACGCTCGACGAAACCATCTCCACGTTGCAAGACGGCGTGACCAATATTCCGCTTGATGCGGCCCTTGCCAACATCGAAGGCTGGCGTCAAACGCTCGAAAGTTCCGATGACGCCGCGCAGCAGATCGTCGGTTCACAATTGGGAGATCTCGCGTCGGCTTTACAGACCAAACCGATCGACGAGCGCGAAGTTGGAAGCCTTCTGGTCAGCCTCGGTAAGAGCACGGTGATTTTAGGCGAGGATGCGGGCAATGATCAACTCACGGCACTGGGCGACTTGCTGACCCAAGCGGGCTCATCGTTGTCGATCGAGGCGACCGACAACACGCAGAGTGGCGGCCAGTAAATCAGCTCAGCCTTTACGCAGGCGGACGTTAATAACCTTTAACGGACGGTAGGCTAACTCGAGGGGCCGCGCCTTGACGGGGTTGCTCAACCAGCTAGGCAGGCCCACCGGCAAGGTACCACAGACTACGAAGTCCGGATCTCCTGTCGGTAAGAATCCTAAGTCAAAAATCTTACGTGTCACGAACCACCTCGTGGTCTACTAGAGAGGGACACGACACTCTTTTGATGCGTTTGGTCACGACATTGTCGAAGGCATGGCGTGGGCCCGACTTCATCCAAAGGAACACCTTATGCTTCGTCGTCTCCCTCGTTCTGTTCCAGCTCTTTGCCTGCTGTCGCTGCTTGCCGCTTGCGGGCAGGTCAGACCACCCTCACCCAACCTTGCCGTTACCGCTCCCATCAACAGCGACATTGTCGCTTGGGGAAATAATGGCAGTGGCCAGACCAATGTGCCTGCACTCCCAGCAGGCGTGAGCTATATCGGAGCGGCAGCGGGTCTCGATCACAGTCTGGCGTTGCGCTCCGACGGGCAGGTTGTAGCGTGGGGCAGTAACAGCTCTGGCCAGACCAACGTGCCTGGACTGCCAGCAGGTGTGGGCTATACCGCCGTGGCGGACGGATATATTTTCAGCTTGGCCCTGCGCAGTGACGGGCAAATTGTCGCCTGGGGCTATAATGCCGATGGACAGACCGACGTGCCTGCACTCCCCGAAGGTGTGAGCTATACCGCCGTCGCGGGCGGAGATTTCCACAGTCTGGCTGTGCGCAGTGACGGACAAGTTGTTGCCTGGGGCCGTAGTACCGATGGCCAAATCAACGTGCCTGCGCTTCCTGAAGGTGTGAGTTATACCGACGTGGCCGGCGGAGATGTCCACAGCCTGGCCTTGCGCAGTGACGGACAGGTTGTTGCCTGGGGCGATAACGATTTTGGCCAAACCAACGTACCTGCACTGCCGGCAGGCGTAAGTTATATCGACGTAGAAGGCGGAGCTCACCACAGTTTGGCCTTACGTAGCGATGGACGAGCTGTTGCTTGGGGCGGGAACAGCTATGGCCAAACCGACGTGCCTGCACTGCCCGCAGGCGTGAGTTACACCGCCGTGGCAGGCGGGCTTTTCCACAGTCTGGCTGTGCGCAGTGACGGCCGGATCGTGGCTTGGGGCTATAACGCCCTAGGTCAAAACAACGTGCCTACTCTTCCCGAAGGCTCAAAATACCTTGGCGTCGCGGGAGGCGGCTTTCATAGTCTTGCCATCGCCGACTCTTTGCCGCCTGTACTGGCCGACACTTACACCCTCAATTTCCAAACAGCACCCCTCAACCGCATCCTCTACAACGTCAAAGTCGGTCAGGGCGTCACCTACTCGGGTACAGGTACAGCCGTCAGCGATACGATCCGCGTCGACGGCTACCAGTACAAGAACGGCAAGCGCTTCGGCAGCAACCAGGTCAAAGCTATCAGCGTCTCAGGTGACAACGTCTTGACGGTGGTCAAAGCGGGAACCAACACGCCGAACCTCACAGGTGGTGAACTCGACATCAAACCTGGGCAAGGCTTTGGGGGACCGAGCCAGGGCAAGAACGGACTGGTAACCTTGAAGAGCATCACCGTTGACGGGGTTAGCACGAACAATGCCAAACTCATCCTCTATGGGAACGGTCAGCCGATCAAGACCATCTCCTTGAGCAAGACACCCAGCCAGACCTTGACCCTGAACGAGCCGAACGTGGGCTTTATCCAGGTCAGAGCCAACGACAGCTTCACCGTCGATGATGTAGTGTTCGAGGTGCCGGTCTCGCGGTAGGAGACAGCAATATTGAAGTGGCGG
>JBMDWS010000403.1:0-1969 GCA_048594695.1 Truepera sp.
CCGGATCGAGCGGGGGCAGATCCCTCCGGCTCCCGACCCCCTATCGTTCGTCAACAAGCCCCGGAAGTTGCTGGACATCTCCGAGGCAGCCAATCTTATCGACAAAGTCGGCAAAATGGTCGAACGGATCGAAAAGCAAAAGCGTGAGGGAACCATCAAGCTCGAGACTCTGGACCGGGTTCTCGAGCAGCTTGGTGTGGAGGTCGTGAAGGCGGTACAGCAGCATGTCGCAGACCCACATTCGCGTGCCCAGGTTCTCCGAGATGTCGAAGAGCGTTGGGGATCGATCCGACTCGAGCCTACAGCCGCACATCCGGGGACTGCGCAAAGCTCAAAAGTCGTCAACTAGATACAACGCCGACCCCCTCGGCTTCGCCCACAAAGTGCTCGGTATCGAGCCTTGGGACCGCCAAGCCGAGGTACTCGAGGCCATCCGGGACCACCCGCGCGTGGCCGTACGCTCGGGACACAAGGTGGGTAAATCCACCAGCGCAGCTATCACGGCCCTGTGGTGGTTTACGACGCGTAAGCGCGCGCGTGTGATCATGACCAGCGCCTCGTATCGGCAGGTCAAAAGCATTCTCTGGAAAGAACTTAAGCGACTTTACCGCGAGGCCATTCAGGAGCTGCCCGCCAAGCCTGCCAACCAGCCGGACACCGGTATGCAGCACGACGACGGGCGCGAGATCGTCGGCTTCTCGACCAACGAGGCCGAGCGCATGGCCGGGATCTCCGGCGACGAAGTGCTCTTTATCGTCGACGAGGCGTCCGGGGTGCCCGAGGAGATCTTCGAGACGATCGAGGGGAACCGGGCGGGGGGCGCGCGCATCGTGATGTTCTCGAATCCCACCAAAACAGTCGGGGCATTCTACGAGGCGTTTCACACTAAACGGCAGTTCTGGTGCTGCATCCACATCAGTAGCGAAGAGTCGCCCAACGTTAAGGCGGGCAGGGTCATCATCCCTGGTCTTGCCACAGCCGAGTGGGTGGCGGAGAAAAAGCTCGAGTGGGGCGACGGCTCGCCCCTCTACGACGTGCGTGTTGCCGGGAACTTTCCGAGTCAGGCCGAGAACGCAGTCATATCCCTGGCGCTCATTGAGGCCGCTAAAGCGCGGGACGTCGAGGCGGGAAGGCTGGCCCTCGGGGTGGACGTCGCGCGTTACGGAGATGACTCGAGCGTGATACAGCCGGTCGCTGGTCGCGTTCAGCTGCCCAGCACAACCCTCAGGACGATGGACGGCGTCGAGGTGGCCGGGAAGGTCATCGAATGGGTACGCGACTTCCGAACCCGCACGGGGTACGCCGAGCCGATCAAGGCCAAGGTGGACGGGATCGGGTACGGCTCGAGCTGCTACGACCACCTCAAACACTCAGAAGAAGCTGAGAGATTGGGAATTGTTCCGCTTGAGGTGAACGTGGCGGAGTCGGCGACCTCGGTGTCTGCCGATAACGGCGAGGGCTACAGCCGTTTGCGGGACCAGCTGTGGTTCGCGCTGCGTGACTGGCTCAAAGAAGGACAGTTGCTCAAAGATGGTGTGCTAGAGGCTGAGCTCGTCGCGCCGACGTACAGCTTCGACGCGCAGGGTCGCTACAAGGTGGCGAGCAAGGACGAGATCAAGAAGCTGCTGAAGCGCTCGCCCGACCATGCCGATGCCTTAGCGCTAGCAGTTTACGACCCGCCTTCACATGCAGTGGACCTCTCCAATCTAGACTTCGACCTCGGCGGCCTGTCGCAGTCCAACCCCTGGGGGTGACTTTGAAAATAACCAGGGAGATGTACGCGGGTGAGACCGACGTTTATACCGACCTACTCGACATCGTGCTGACCGGAGCGGGAAAGCACGCCAAGTTCTTTAGCCTCAGGGTAGTTCTGCAGGGCTGTCAGGCTAGCGGCATGTCGCGGAACGCGGCGGTGCAGAGCGTCAGGGCGCGGTACCTCGAGCCGAAAGTCGAGCAGCTACTAAAGGAG
>JBMDWS010000404.1:0-9014 GCA_048594695.1 Truepera sp.
TAATTTGCCCCTCGAGCCGGACGGGTTCTACGTCAAAAGAAAGGTAACCCATGAGCTATACGGACCTTCATCATCAGCGAAGCGCGGCGGCGAAAGCTGGCCCCGCGGGTTGACCCGGCGGCTCCGGCGGGGGTTAAAGCGAGGGGCAAATCGGCTTTCGGATAAAGTTCCCGAACCCCACGTGCGGGCGGCTGCAGGAAGAGCGGAGATTCATGAACATGGCGCATAAGGCGGGGTCACAATGAGGTCAAACGGTCAAGAGATCATCGAGCTAGGGGGCGTAAGGCTTTGCCTCGAGACCTTTGGCGACGCAGTGGACCCTGCAATTCTCCTCATTCACGGTGCGGGCGCGTCGCTGCTCTGCTGGGAAGAAGAACTGTGCGAACGCCTCGCAGCCGAGGGGCGCTTCGTCATCCGCTACGACCAGCGAGACACCGGTCTCTCGGAAACCTACCCGCCGGGCCAGCCCGGTTACGCGGTGAGCGACCTGACCCGTGACGCGCTCGCCATCCTCGACCACCTGCAGATCAAACGAGCCCACATCGTCGGGCGTTCGATGGCTCTGGCCATCGCTCTTTCTATCGCTGTGGATTTTCCAGGACGTGCCCATACACTGACTTTCGTCACGTCAACCCCCGGCGATGACGACTTGCCCTACCCGAACGACCTCGAGCGCTACACCTCACAGGAACCAGATTTCAGCGATCCCGTAGCTATCAGCGAGTACCTCGTCGGTTTGGTGCGGATGCTCTCGGGTACCTCACCCTATTTCGACGAGGCCGCAACGCGAAAGCTCACCGTGGCCGACGTGGCGCGAACGCGCAACATGGCTTCGGCCCTGAGCAATCATTTCTGCATGGCTTTCGACAGTCCAAGCTCCGGCGGCCTCGCCGATGTCCGCGTTCCGACCCTTGTCGTTCATGGCGAACGCGACCCGATTTTCCCGCTCACCCACGGCGAGCAATTACGAGACAGCGTGCCGGCCGCAAAGCTCCTCGTGCTACCGGAAGCGGGACATGAGGTGCCCCAGCCTCTCTGGGACACCTTTATCGCAGCACTCGTCGGACACACGAACAGCTGAGCCCGGTTACGCGAACGCGCTTCTGGCTCTATTGCCTTTGTGTCCGCTTTGCATCCGCGGTGTCGGGACGGGTCATCGACTTAATAGTGCCAGTCTACGTGTACAAACAACAGTGCACCACAAGGAGACAGTCGGGCTCGAGCTTTCGCCGTCAACATGTGGGTCGTATTTCGGCTATCTTGGGATTGTCCAAGAGCACTCGGTGAAAAGGACATATCGGGCGCAATTAGGCCAGGAGCCTCGAAACTTCCTGGCCTCGGGGAAGGGCAGCTTACTCGACTGGCGCGATGTTCTCGACGAGGTAAACGTGATCCTGAAAGTCGCAGTTGGCTGAGAGACCCACTTCGTTGTCCCCATCATCGGGGGGCGCCAGGTCCGAATCGCAGTCGGCCAGAGCGTAGTCCTGACCCACGACGTAAGTGTTGGCTCGGTTCTCGACAGGCCAGATGCGGATCCCGACTAGTTTTGTGTCCGTAAGGTCCTGACTGCTGTAGCGGTCGACCTGAATACGAAAGGGACCGCTGTAGTCGGTGGTACCCCTATTGGGTACAGCGCCCGCAGTGGCTTTTGCGCCCGCCGGGAACATGGTCTGGGCGTAGTCCTGGTCGTACTGAAGCTGGAAAAAGTAACCGGTGCCGCCGACCACGTCGGGCGGAAAGAGTTCGAAGTCGGTATTTGTCAAAGATCCCTTGCAGCAGGTCTTGAAGGCCGCGAGTTCGGTCACGGTTACGGTCTTACCAGGGTCGGCCCTTTGCCACAGGCGTGCGCGCACTTCGGAGCCGGCTTCGGGAGAACCGGCAGTATTCTGGCGGAAGCTGCCCAAGTTTGCGCTGAGGCCAGCCGCCTTGAGGATCTGGGCCAGCGATGGTTCGTTGCTGCCCTCAGGCCGAGGAAGGTAGGTCCCGGCCAGCTCGAGCGAGGCGCGGCTACCCCCCGTATCGGCGTGAACATAGGCTTTGTAGACACCCTTTTTCGGATAGTTGGAGCTAAAGGTAACCGTGGCGCTGGCCGTCCCACCCGATGCGACACTGAGGCTGGTCGGCGTGACGGTGTAATACGCCGACGGTGCAGCCGAGAGGGTCAGGTTCAGGGTGCTACTTCCGCTGTTACGAAAGACGACCGTTCCACTCTCTATAGTCTTGAGTTCGGGCCACGTGTCTACCGTGCACGGTGGGTCCTTGGTAAAACAAGGGTTGTTGCTGATATCGCCCACTCGGGTCAGCACCATGCGGCTACCAGACGGTGTGGCAAGCGCGTTGGTCAGGCTGAGGCCAGGAATGCCTGCCCCCGGCGGCCCCGGATCGTTCGGGTCAGGCTCGGAATCGGGGTCAGGAGCAGCGACGGTCGTAAAGGTGCTGGCAAAAGGCGTCGCTGCCGTGCCGACCTCGGTTTCGAGACCGCTGGTCACGGCAAAGGTGTAGGTCGTCTCCCCGGTCAGCTCGGCCGTGGGGGTGAGCGTCAGGGTCGTGCCGTCGAGCGTGCGGTTGACGCTGACCGGACCCTCCGGGCCAGTGAGGGTCACGGTGGTCTCGTTGGCAGTCACCGGATTGAGGGCTGCCCCGTCCGTATCGAGCGTCGCCTGAACGGTGGTGGTGAGGCTCGCATCGACAGCGCCACTTGCCGGCGTGACGCTGGTCACGGTTGGACTGACCGGGTCGGGTTCGGGCGCAAAAAGGGTGCAGCCGGAGAGCAGCACTGTGAGGAGCAGGGCGCTAAGCTTGTGGCGGTACATATAAGGTGGTGTCCTCTCGTCAGATCGTTGCCTGATGCATGTTTGAGGGTACAGATTGTAGTTCCCAACGACGGCTTCTTTACCCAATTAAACATAGTTGACCAAGCTTAAGATGAGCTTAACGTGAGGGTACACACCGAAACAGAAAGATCCCGTCAGTAAAACGCCTGGGGGCAGGTTGTCGAAGGAACAATTATCTCGCAGGCCGACAGCCTTGATCGCACGCGAACCCGCGCACAGCATAGTTGCGCCACACACATACACGAGGGATATATCAAAATCCAGCGCAGCGGGTATAACGGCCCGCTCGAGTCTCATTTCATGGATGCGAGACCCTTTAGGCTCACCTGCACGGGAGCTGTACCTTGGTGCGGCAGCCGATCCGTGCAGGGCTCATCGTGTGGTGGTTAGCCCACGCCTCAGAGATTTTTTAGGCTCGAGGCGATGACTTGTGCCAGCGTCGTCGGGGAGCGACCGAGCAGTTCGTGCAGATCACGGCTCTCCGTAAAGAGTTCTCCTGCTGCCAGACCCCGATCGCCGTCGGCCAACAGCGCGGCGTAACCCTCGGGTACACCCGCTTCGACAAGGGTGCGGGTGTAGTCCTGCACGGACATATCCTGATAGTGCACCTCCCGACCACTCTGGCGCGTGAGTTCCGCGGCAAACTCCGGCAGGGTAAAGCCGCTGTCGCCGCCCAGCTCATAAACGTCTTTCTCGCGGCTCTCGCTCACGAGTACGGCAGCCGCAGCCTCGGCGTAATCCGCACGCGTCGCGGCGCTGACTCGGCCTTCCCCTGCACTCCCGATAACGACCCCGCGTTCAAGCGTCTCCTCGAGCGTACCTGTGTAGTTCTCCAGGTACCAGCTATTCCGAAGCAGTGCAAAGGCCACGCCGGAGTCGCGAACCGCCTCTTCACTTACCCTGTGATCCCGAGCCAGGAGCAGCGAGCTCCGGTCAGCGTTCAGAATGCTGGTATAGGCGATAAAACCGACGCCCGCATCACGCGCTGCACGCACGATGTTGCGGTGCTGCTCGGCGCGGTTGGCCTCGAGACCGGAGATCAGCAGGAGCCGCTCGACGCCAGAGAGTGCTTTTACGAACGCCTCGGGGTCGTTGTAGTCGGCGCGGCGCACGTCGATCCCCTGGGCCGCAAGTGGCTCAGCCTTGGCGGGGTCGCGCACGGTCGCAACGATATCGGAGGCGGCGACGCCCCGCTTCAACAGGTTCTGCACAACAAGCCTTCCCAGCTGGCCCGTCGCGGCGGTTACGGCAATTTTCATGAATACTCCCTTTCCGGTTCGAGGCTTCGCACTCAAATCGTGTGCTAGTATATAAAAGAGACTATGGGACAACAAGAAGGCACATATACGCAACCAAGGAACACGGACGTAACCACCCCGGACGCACACCGAGATTTTGGCGACTGCCCGGTACGAAACGTGCTCGACCATGTGAGCGACAAGTGGTCGCTGCTCATCCTGCTGGTGTTGCAGACCGAACCGAAACGTTTTATGGAGCTGCGCCGCGAGATTCCCGACATCTCACAGCGGATGCTTACCCAAACCCTGAGGCAGCTCGAGCGCAGCGGCCTCGTCTCGCGCACCGTCGTGGCAACGGTACCGATCAGCGTGACCTACGCGCTGACGCCACTCGGCACCTCGTTTATGGACGCTACCCAAGAGCTGATGCGCTGGGCCAAAGCGGCTTACCCAAGCATCACCGAAGCGCGGCAGCACTACGACTCACGACAGGGTGCGCTACATAGCAAATAGGGTTCCCTGAAGCGCAGGGACGCTTGCCATCCGGACGCCGCTCACCGAAACGGCTGCACTACCGGTTTACCCGGCAGCCCTATGTCGCCCCTTAGAGATGCCGACATTTCCTTAAAGCAGTCATCCAGGTTCATCTCCAGCTGCCCAGATCCCGACAATGCTCGTCATGCCCATTGAGCAAAAGTGCTGGCGTGCCCACAGCAGACGGTTTGCCTCTCCCCTACACTCGGGAATAAGGAGAAAACATGACTGAACGGTTTCGCAAAGGCGATAAAGTCGAGTGGAATACACCCCAGGGCGTGACGACCGGAACAGTCATGGAGAAGCTCACGGAAGCGGCGGAGGTCGCTGGGCGTCACGTCGCTGCGTCGACGGAAGAGCCGCAGTACCTGGTCGAAAGCGACAAAACAGGTAAGCAGGCTGTCCACAAACCCGGCGCGCTCACGCGGGTCCGTCCCTGACGAGGCCGAAAAGCGGTCCTCACTCTTGACTTGGCTCCGCTAGTTGCTCAGGTAGCGGGTGAGCCCCAGTTGAATTCCGGCTCGGGCTGGTGCTGGGCCCGGGCGAGGCGAGCGTAGGTACCGCCCTGCCGCACGAGTTCGTGGTGCGTGCCCCGCTCGAGCACGCCCCCGCCCCCAAGCACCACGATCTGGTCGGCTTTTTGCACGGTCGAAAGACGGTGCGCAATCACAATCGTCGTGCGACCGACCATGAGCCGCTCGAGTGCTTCCTGAATCAGCCGTTCCGTCTGCGTATCGACCGCCGAGGTCGCCTCGTCGAGGATCAGGATCGGCGCGTCGCGCAGGACCGCCCGGGCAATCGCCAGACGCTGTTTTTGCCCACCTGAGAGCTTCACGCCGCGCTCTCCGATGAGCGTGTCGTAGCCCTGAGGCAGGGTCGCGATGAAATCCTCGGCGTTGGCGACGCGCGCCGCTTCGCGGACGTCCTCGTCCGTGGCCCCTTCGCGACCAAAAGCGATGTTGTCGCGAACAGTCCCATAGAACAGAAACACGTCTTGCAGCACGATACTGATCTGACGCCGGAGGCTCTCGAGCGTCAAATCGCGAACGTCGTGACCGTCGAGCAGGATACGCCCGCTGTCCACGTCGTAGAAGCGGGGGACGAGACTTGCAAGCGTGGTCTTGCCCGCCCCTGTCGGCCCGACGAGCGCGAGCATCGAGCCTGCCCGGACGGTCAGATCGATACTCTCAAAGACAGGTCGGTTCTCGAGGTAGCCAAAGCTCACGTTTTCGAAACGCAGCTCGCCCTTGACCCGCCCGGAAAGCGCCACCGCGTCGGGAGCGTCCGCGATCTCGGGTGTTTCGGCGAGCAGTTCGGTCACGCGCTCGGCCCCGGCAACCGCCTCCTGTAGCTGCTCCCAGGCCGCGCTCAGCTGCCGCACGGGTTGATAGAAAAGCTCGAGATAGAGAAAAAAGGTCACGAGGTCGGCAACGGGTAGTGTCCCGGCGAGCGCCATGCGGCCCCCGAAAAAGATCACCACGATGACGCCCGCTCCCGCCGCCAGGTTGACGAACGGCTCAAACGTCGCCATCAGCTTGAGCGCCTTGAGGTTCGAGTCGCGGTAGCGGTAGATACGGGTCGTAACGCGCTCGGCCTCCGTGCGCTCACGGGTGAATGTCTTGATCTCGCGCATCCCCGAGAGGTTGTCCTGCAAGGTGGCGTTGAGGTCTCCGAGGTCGTGCTGCCGCTTGTGAAAAGCCGGATGGACGAAAACCGCGAAGCCGTACATCGACAGCAATATGAGTGGGATGGGCAGGAGCGTCAGGAGCATGAGCTGAGGGCTCATCAGGAAGAGCATGACGCTGACGCCTACCAGCATAAAGACGTTGACCAGCACGTCCGGGACCGCGTGCGCGATGAGGCGCTCGAGCAGGTCAGAGTCGTTGACCGTGCGCGACATCAGTTGTCCCGTCTGCTTGTCTTCGTAAAAGCGCAGCGAAAGCTTCTGCAGGTGGGCGTAAATAGCGCGGCGCACGTCCGCGACGACCCCCCAGCCCGCCACGTGCGCCATATAGGAGCGGATGAACTCGAGGCCTGCACGGGCCAGATAGATCGCCAGAGCAGCGAGGGCAAGCTGAGTCACGAGCCGGTAGGCAGCCTGCCCCGTATCCCCCGCGCTGATGGTCGTGATGAGTTGCCGGATGAGGAGCGGCGCGACGAGCTGAACCCCGACGAGGAGCAGCATGCTGATGACCGTGAGGACAAGTGCTGTTCGGTACGGACGGGCGAAGGCGAAGAAGGATCGGAGCATGTGCCCTCCAGGACGATAGTTCATTTACCTTAACCTGTCGGGGCAGATCACAGCGCGTAGCACCCCACCAAACGCAACACCGTCGGGAGGATAGAACGTTTTCCCCTTTAGATGACTGGCTTCCACCTCTACAAGCGAGCACACGGCAAAACCTGACGCTTGGCGGATATGCACGGCAGCTCACTTAAAGGTGAGGTCTCAAGGAGTCGGTTCGGTGAACCTGTAAAAGAGAGATGCACGGCAACATACCCGAGGTTCAGACACCCGTTCGTGCAGGGAGGAAAACCTTAAAGACAGTTATCACCGCTCGAGCGCCGCACGCATCCGCAAACACAGAGGCGTAACACCGAGCCACAAGACGGCAGCACAACCCAGACCCACGACGGCCTGCCGGAGCGCGACCCCTTCCCAAACCAGCGGCAAGAGTAGAGCAGCCCCCCCGACAAGACAAAATCCCAGCGCAACCCAGACAAATAGCCCGCTGCGGAACGCCCGAACGAGACCCAGAAAGTGCAAGCCGACGATAATAGCGATGACCGGCATGATCGCGCCTGGGTAACCGCTCGCTGTCAGCAAGCGACCCGCGATAGGAAAAGCGATGAGCATCGCCAGAACAGAAAACCTGTACGAAGCCGTGCGAAAAGGGTTAGACAGATGTGTATGCGCTCCGGCGGGAGCTTTCCGGGCGGCACGCTGAAAGCGAAACGCGGCAACACCAAACAGGAGCGTCAGGAGCGTGACGAGGGCCAGAGCCAGGAACTGCCAAAGGCCCGGCAACGCGAAGCCCCCGCTTAACCCCCAGGCAAAAGCGAACAGGGTGCTGATCGATATGGACGCGGCGGCACCGCGAAGCTGCTCGGACGTAAGAGAAGTCATGATGGCCTCGAGGATACCCAGCGCCCGGGTGCGTGGGGAAGTGACAGCTGTCAGCCTTGGATCAGCCCTAGCACTTCCGGCAGCAGCGCCCGCGTCTTCGAGAGCGCCTCGCTCGCGTAAATCGTCTCGTTGCCCGACCAGTCGCCGAAGTAGCCTCCCGCTTCACGCAGCAAGACCGGAAACGGACCGCAGTCCCACGGGCTCATGATGGGGTCGCACATCGCCTCCATGCGCCCGGTCGCGACCAGCATGTGCCCGTAGGCGTCCGACCAGCCCCGGCGATCGTAGGAGGCCGCCTCGAGCCGCCCCCACGCCTCGGCCCGTCCGTACTTTTTGAACGAGGCGATGTCGGTAAAGCCCACAGTGCTCTCCGCAAGCGTCGCCCGCTGCGACACCCGCACCGGACGACCGTTGAGTGTGCAACCCAGCTCCGTCGCGGCAGCGCACAGCTCATCAAGCGCAGGAAAATAGGCAGCGCCTACCTCGATACGGCCTTCGATCTCGAGCCCCACCAGCACCGCGTAAAGCGGTACACCCCGAACGAACGCCTTGGTGCCGTCGATAGGGTCGATAATCCAGCGATGCGTGGCGTCCTTGTCGTCGCTGCCGAACTCCTCCCCGACCACCGCGTGCTCGGGATAGCGTGCGGCGACGCGGCGGCGGATGAGCGCTTCGGCTTCGCGGTCGGCCAGCGTCACGGGCGTGGCGTCGCTCTTTTGCTCGAGTCCCAACCCCTCAGCATCACGGCCAAAGTACCCGAGGGTCAGACGACCAGCGTCGTAGGCGAGTTCTGTGGCGAAATCGAGTAGCGTGCGCAGGTTAACCGTCATGGTGCAGTCTATCGCGCACCTCCCGTCACCAACACGCTAAGCTGGGCCATGCTCTACACCCGCGAGAGGCTCGAAGAAAACGAAGCGCACGCGCTCGCCCCCTACGCGGCCCTCGCGAGCCGCACCCGCGGTCGCGCCTATCCCGAAGCGCCCTCGAAGTACCGTACGGCCTTTCAAAAAGACCGTGACCGGGTGATTCACACGTCGGCGTTTCGGCGGCTCGAGTACAAGACGCAGGTCTTCGTCAATTACGAGGGCGCCCACTACCGCACCCGCCTGACGCACACCCTCGAGGTCGCGCAAGTCGCCAAGAGCATTACCCGGGCGCTCGGCTTAAACGACGACCTCGCCGAGACCATCGCGCTCGCCCACGACCTCGGGCACCCGCCCTTTGGTCACGCGGGCGAACGCACCCTCGACCGACTGGCGCAGGGTGTGGGCGGCTTCGACC
>JBMDWS010000405.1:0-8548 GCA_048594695.1 Truepera sp.
GGCCATGACGGTGCGTCACCTCTCTGGCCCGCTTCCCGGCGACCTGCGCGACCTGCTGAGCCGCTGCCTCGACGCCGACCCCGCCGCACGACCCCATGCCCGCGAGGTCCGGGGTGCGCTCGAGCGCTACCCCTTTTCACCACGCTCTGCCACGAATCGCCCCCAGGCGGCCCGCGACGAATCCCCCTTCGAACGCTTCGCTCACGGCGAATCGCAGGTCGAACAGACGCAGGCCCAGGAGGACGATCTCACGCCACCTGAAACGTCGGGTTGGCACATCCCGCTGCCCCCGGTCATCAGCGACAAGCTTCCGGACGCGGCCCAGGCAGAGCAGGAGACTCCCCCGAACAACGCAATACCCGGCTCCACGACCCACCCCACTCCACTTGAAACACCGCCTGCGCCCTCTATGGCTAAAGAGGACGTCTGGTCCCAGCCCATCCCCAGCCCTATCGTGCAGGAGACGGATTTACCCCCCGAATCGCTGCGCCGCACGGACGGTACGCAGGCCTACGCGGCCCGCCGCAAACGGTTCGAAGCCGGGCAGGCGGGGACAGGACAGGCAGATTTAGGGCAGGCAGATACAGGACAGGCTACTACGGGTCGAAGAGTTACGGCGCAAAACACCCAAGAACCAAGAACTCAGGGACAACCCCACCCGGAGCGAACAGTCCGTGGTCAACGGCAGAAACCACTCGAGCACCCCCTGCCCCCGGAACAGCTCGAGCCCGTCACACCTGCCCTCGAGGCCCGCGCCACAGTCGAGGAAGGCCAGCCCCTTACGGCATCGGAAGCTCCGCACTCAAACCGTCCGGACAGGCGGCCCCGGCGGGAACGGGGCGAGGTCGCGCCTTCAGGCCTCGAGCCCGTCCCCGGCCCCAACACGGACGAGCCGTTCGAGGTCATCGACGATATCGACGACAGGGCCCCCGACCCGACACGCTCGCGTGGAGGGCTGCGCGTGCTGCTCTCGACACTCCTCGTTATTGCTATTGTGGTCTTACTGGCGCTTCAGTTCATCTAGGGCGCACCCCACACTTCCGCGCTACACCCGAAAGGACGCTATGGCAAGTATCGCCGTGCTCGACTACGGCTCTCAGTACACCCGCCTGATCGCCAGGCGGCTCCGCGAACTCGGCGTGTTTTCGGTCATTCTGGAAGCCTCCTCGAGCCTCGAGACGATCCTCTCGTATGAACCCAAGGGCGTCATCCTTTCGGGCGGCCCCAACAGCGTCTACGACGAGGGGGCACCGGGCCTGCCGGACGGCCTCCTCGAGAGTGGCCTGCCCATTTTCGGCATCTGTTACGGCATGGGGCTCGTGGCCCGGGCGCTGGGCGGCAACGTGCTGGCGAGCCCGGTACGCGAGTACGGCAAGGCGCTCCTCAGCGGCTACCGGGGCGAACTTTTTCGCGGTGTCGAGGGCGAGTTCGTGGCCTGGATGAGTCACGGCGACTCGGTCATGGGTTTGCCCGAAGGGTTTCAGGTCACAGCGAGCACGCCGGATACCGAGATTGCCGCCATGGAGCAGCCGAGCCGAGGCATCTACTGCGTGCAGTTCCACCCCGAAGTGCAGCACACGCCCAAAGGCCTCACGCTACTCGAAAACTTCCTGATCCGGAGCGGCATTACCCGCGACTGGACGCCTGAACATATCCTCGACGTGATGACCCGCGAGGTCCAGGAGCGCGTCGGCGACGAACGCGTGCTGCTGGCCATTTCGGGCGGCGTGGACTCGAGCACACTGGGACTTCTGCTGAACCGGGCATTGGGAGAGCGACTCGAGGCGGTGTTCGTCGATCACGGATTGCTGCGCGCGGGCGAAGCCGAAGAGGTCGAAAAAGCGCTCACAGGCGTCGGCATGAATCTCACCGTCATCGACGCCTCCGAGCGGTTTTTGAGTGCCCTCCAAGGTATCACCGACCCCGAAGCCAAACGCAAGATAATCGGGCGCGAATTTATCGAGGTCTTTAACGCACAGGCGCTCGCCAAGCAGGCCGAGCACGGCAATATTCGCTTTCTGGCGCAGGGCACGCTCTACCCGGACGTGATCGAATCGGCGGGCGGTCACGGCGCGGCCAACATCAAGTCACACCATAACGTCGGCGGGCTGCCGGAGGACTTGCAGTTCGAGCTGCTCGAGCCCTTCCGCACGCTCTTCAAGGACGAGGTGCGCGAACTTGCCACACTCCTGGGCCTGCCCCCGCACCTCGCCGGACGGCACCCCTTTCCCGGGCCGGGGCTCGCTATTCGCTGTCTCGGGGAGGTCACACCCGAGCGCCTCGCGGTCCTGCGCCGGGTCGACGACATCTTTATCTCGGGCCTGCGCGAGTTCGGCCTCTACGACGATACCTGGCAGGCGCTGGCGGTCCTCACCCCGCTGCGCTCGGTCGGCGTGATGGGCGATCAGCGCACCTACGCGCACACCGTTGCGCTGCGCGCCGTCTCCTCGGTCGATGGCATGACTGCCGACTGGACGCGCCTTCCACACGACTTTTTGGCAACCGTAAGCAGCCGCATCGTCAACAGTGTGTCGGAGGTCAACCGGGTGGTTTTCGACATAACCTCCAAACCCCCGGGAACTATCGAGTGGGAATAAGAGTCTCAGTTGGAAAGTCGTAAGAAGCACCCTCCCCCCGAGTGTTCAAGCCTCGGGGGTTTTTGATCGTTGCTACTCCTGTGAATCCGCAGAACATGAACTGGAACGGTCATACAGCATGAGGTTTTCTGCGTTCGGCAGAGGGGATTACGCTGACCCCAGTAGGCAATCCGAGAGGCATTAGCGAGTGCGAGCGAGTTTTGAAGAGTACTGAGAACGTCGAAAACGGGGCGCTACGAGCAGAAATCCTGTACTGGATTCAAAACGGGGGCAAAGCAAGAAATTTTCACATCACGAGCTGGAAGATTAAGCTACCTTAATCTTCATACGAGGGCTCCCCACCCTCGGAGGCGATGAGACCTGATCCGCTTTTTGGGCGCAAAAGATCAGGAGGAGCCAGTAGCGTAACCGGCCGAGGTGGAATGTACCTCTACCTCAACAAGACAGCATGATTCGTGGGCACAGGCTCATTATGCCGTCGTGAATTCCCGGGGCGGAGGAACGCATGAAATTTGCCTTCAAGTATGCCGTACTGAGTCTTCTGGCTTTCTTGGCTGCCTGCAGCAGCGGCCTCGAGGCTCCGGCTCCCACACTCGCGCCACAAGCGAGCACGGACCTCAGGGTTAGGGTGTCGAACGGCAACGACGACGCGGAAGAGGTCGGTGGCAGCGTCCAGGTTAGCAGCGCGGCGCTCGACTTCAGCGCGAATAGCGCTGTAGGTATTCGGTTTGGTAGCGTCGCGATACCGCGTGGCGCAACCGTTACCTCGGCAGTCCTCGAGTTTCGCGCGTCGAAGACCAGCGAAGGGTCCCTCACCCTCACGGTACGCGGCGACGACAGCGACAGTGCCAGCACATTTAGCAGTAAGAATCTGAGCTCGAGAAGTAAAACGTCGGCTTCTGCACTCTGGTATCCCCGAACCTGGACTGTCGACATGACCACACGCAGTTCAGAGCTCAAGGACGTCGTGCAGGAGATCGTCGACCGGGACGGCTGGAAGAGCGGCAACGCCATGGCGTTTACGATTACAGGCAGTGGCGCAGCGGCTCGAGCAGCTGTGAGCGCAAACCAAAGCCAGCCTTACGCGCCCACGCTCGTTGTTTCCTATGCAAGTGGTGACGTAACGGCGCCCCCAACGACGGGCGGTGGCACTGACTCGCAGACGGTGTGGCATAGCCGGTTGCGGAGCGCGATCGATAGTGGTCGGTATCAGAATGTCGGAGACAAGAGCAACCTCGATCCACTGTACATAGCGCGTGCAGGAAACATGTTTACCATAGGTCGCGGGGCGAACATGCTAGAAACGGCGTACGTGCTGGCGTATCGAGAAACAGGTGACCGGAAGCTCATGGACTTTGTCAACAAGTTCATGATGACTTTGCAGGGCTCTGTCAAAGACTACGACCAAGACGGCTTCCGGGAGATCCTATATAAGCAGCCAGGTGAGTGGTACATGAAAGATACCCACCGTATGGACGCGATGTTGTCTCACGGGACATTGGCTTCGCTAACACTGGCGCTGAAAGAAGCGGGCTACAGTAGCACCGCCTCATGGTGGACAAATTACCTCAAAAACGACTTCGTGCGTGATTGGATGAGGCGCGGTGGCATGCCCTACCACGGGCTCACACATCCTCAAGCTAATTTCATCCGCTTCAACTACGCCATGTACAAACTTACGGGTGACAGCTCCTATTTGAGTACAGCCAAAAGCGCTGCCGTCCTGCTCAAAAAAACCATTCGCAGCGATGGCTGGGCACACTGGCTCGGTGATACTAGCGGTTGCGCGCCGACGGTTTATGTACCGTTGACAGCGATCGCACTCGCCGACCTGTCGACTAATGGCAGCGGGCTCATCGATAGCGCTACGATGAAACGAGCTGCTTCGACAGTTGCTCATAAGGTAATGAAAAACAGCAGTGGTACCTCGCTGGCAGGAAACAACTGTGGCAGTGGCTCTTATGGAAGCTCGGCCTCGATCGCCACTTTTTCTTTCACCCAGATGGCAGCTTGGGACTCTTCGGGTCGCATCGTATCGATTTCCGAGCGTGTCTACAACGCCACCGAACGCTACCGACTCAGTGCGCCCATCCGCACCCCTCTCCCTGCTGCCCTTACCTTCGTTAAGGGTCGCTAACCTCTAAGAAAAACGAGGAGCGCACTATGCAGTGCGCTCCTCATTGTTTTTCTGTCTATCCCCTGAATAATGCCGACGTCTCCGGGAGTCTAAGGCAAAACGTAGCGCAGCATCATAACAAAGTGACAGGCACTACCGGCCAGCACAAACAGATGCCAGAGTTCGTGGTAGCTGAAAATGCCCGGGAACATCACGGGCTTCTTGAGTCCGTAGATCACCGCACCGACTGTATAGAAAAGACCTCCAAGGGCTAGCCAAAAAAGACCCCAGGCGGGCAGCGTCGCCGAGATCGGAACGATGGCAACAAGCGCTAGCCACCCCATCAGCAGGTAGAGCGCTGTCGAAAACCAGCGCGGCGCCTCGAGCCAGAACACCTTGAAAAATACGCCGCAGAGCGCAATAAGCCACACTACACCGAAGATCGCCCAGCCCCACGCACCACGTCCTTGTTGCAAGGTGACAAGCGCAATCGGCGTATAGCTCCCGGCGATCAAGACGAAAATCGCCGCGTGATCGAAAACCCGCAACCGCCGTTCGGTCTTCGGCGCAACCCGGAGGCTATGGAGCAGTGTCGAAGCGGTGTAAAGCAGAATGAGTGCCCCGCCGTAAATAGCAAAACTCACCGTGCGCCAAGGCTCACCGGCTGACAGGACGAGAAGCGTGATGAGGCCCGCGATACTCAGCAAAATGCCCGCGAAGTGCGTCAAGCTGTTGACAGGCTCGCGCAGGTAGCGCCCAAGCCCTCGATTTGAGGAGGTTTTCACGTCTCCAGTCTAGCAAAACCATAGAGAATGGAACGTTTTGCAACAATGCTCGACCCCACGAGACTCCCTTACACTTCAGACACCAAACCACGTGCTAGAGCTGCGGCCCGTAGGTCAGTAACCAGATGAGTGAGGCGGCAAGCGCATAGGTGAGAAGTCCTAGGCTCACCAGCCCGGCTCCCAGGTCCACAGCTTTCGATTTGGGTAACCCCTGGCGCATAAACCCCCAAAGTAATCCCCCGACCAGCCCGCCGATATGCCCAAGCAACGAAATGCCGGGGATGGCAACCGAAAAGATCACGATAAAACCGATCCACTGCAGGAGTGAGCGCATCAGTAGCCGGTCCTGCGCGCCGCGTCCCCGCAGCACATCGGCGAAAAGAGCCCCACCGACTCCGAGCACGCCACCCGAGGCACCGATCACACCGGGCGGTGCACCATTTTGGGCTACGAACGTCAGGTAGGAACCCATGAGACTTCCCAGTACGAACGCCGCCAGCAGACTACCCCAAGGTCTACGCGATTCGTAGAGACGCCCGATGTCGAAAAGCACCCAGACGTTCATGCCGATATGTAAAAGCCCCCCGTGAACGAACGCGTAGGAGAGAAAGCGCCAGAGCCCGTCACCTCCGGGCACATCCGGATCGAGGGTGAGAAAGCCCGCAGCCGCAGCCCAAGCGCTTTGACCGTAGCGTGCCCCTATCCAGAGTTGCAGACCGTAGAGCAGAAGTAGCGAGGCACTAAGGGCATAAGTCGCATAGGGCGTTTTGCGACCGGGCACAGCGGGCACCTCCTGCCCGTAGC
Organism: Truepera sp.; assembly: GCA_048594695.1. Classification (GTDB taxonomy): domain Bacteria; phylum Deinococcota; class Deinococci; order Deinococcales; family Trueperaceae; genus Truepera. The sequence goes on from JBMDWS010000405.1 coordinate 6,303, forward strand.
GCTCGAGCTGCGGCCTGAGCTGCGCCTGGTGACTTGGTGGCGCGTAGGCAAATGCCTGGGCGTAGAGCCGTCCGGCGGCCTCCAGGTTGTGCGCTCGCTCGGCGGCAAAAGCGAGGATCTCGAGCAGAACGTAGGGCGGAACACCAGGAAGCGGGGTCTGCAGCGTTTCTTGCGCCTCTCGCAGTTCACCCCGAAAAGCGTGAAGGCGGGCTCTCGAGAGCGTGACGCTGCGGTAGCCTAGCGGCCCTTGCCCTTGCGCCTGCCAGCGCGCCTCCATCGCAGATAATTCCTCCTCGGCCTCAGCTTCATGTCCGAGCGCGAGAAGCGCCTGAATCCGGGCAGCAACAGCCAGAAAGGCGTTGTCGCCACCCGTCGGCACGGGCAACGCCAGCAGATCTTGCCAGCGCCGCTCCAGCGCGTAACCTTGGAGCCTCAGTGTGTCGCCTTCCCCCTCGGGTAGGAGCTTTAAGGCCGTCCCGGAATCACCCTGCTGCAAGGCGACCTGAGCAATAAGGCGACCTATGCCGCTCCTACCCGGTTTACTCCAGTAGAGCCCCTTTGCCAGTGCAACAGCAGGCCCGTAGAGGTGAGCACGTGCGAGGGCGGTCAGCAAAAGCGGCGCGAGCACGTAGATCGGCCCGACAAGGAGCGTCACCGTGCGAAGCAGAGGGGTTACGAATGTTCCACTAACCTCGAGCGCCGCTAGCAAAGCGCAAAGGATCGTCGCCAACAGGGTCTTGAGCGGCAATTCACTGCCGAGCGGCGCAAGGCGCTGCGTCCAGCGCACGCCGTAAGCACCGAAAACGGCTAGCGTAATGAATAGGAGTGTCTCTTGAGACATGGCTCAGCCTACCGCGCCTCTACACCCGTAAGGTTCCCCCACAGCTACGGTGTAAGCTTTGGAGCAAATTTCGACACGTCCTTAGAACGCCCCCAGCGAGTACACTGAGGGCGACGCTTCGGAGCATGTACAATTGCCCTATGGTCAAGGCTTGCTGGGTTGCTTGGGGGCAAAGGGGAGGGAGCCGGTGAGTGTCGTCGTCTTTACGCTCTGTCTGGTCGCGGGTTACCTCATTGGGGCGTTTCCGACCGGCTACCTCGTCGCCAAAGCCTACGGCATCGACATCCAGAAGGTCGGCTCGGGGAATATCGGGGCAACCAACGTCCTGCGCGCTGTCGGCACTTGGCCCGCCATCGCGGTCGTCCTGGCCGACCCCCTCAAAGCCATGCTCTCGATTCTTATCGCCGACATCCTAGGCGTCAGCGAATGGGGACTGGTCCTCGCTGGGCTCGCTACCGTCCTTGGCAACAACTTCAACATCTTTCTGGGCTTTCGCGGCGGCAAAGGCGTCGCCACGAGCCTGGGCGTTGGCCTTGCCATCGTCCCGGTCGTGGCACTGGCATCGGCGGCAGTAGGGGTTTTTACAATCGCCGTAGGTCGTTACGTCTCACTGGGATCGGTCGTAGCACTCTTTTGCGCCCCACTCTTCCTAGTCATGCAGCACTTCAGTACCCCTCAGCTTTTTTTGGTCTCGGTCATGATGCTTCTAGTCCTCTTTCGCCACCGCGACAACCTCGTGCGACTGGCAACGGGTGCCGAGCGCCGCTTAGGAGAAAATTCCGTGTCCCCTATTTCGTCAGAACGCCCAAAAGATACACCTCGTGCTTGACCTCCTCGTCGTAAGCCCGCACCCTGACGACGCCGAGCTCGGTATGGGAGGCACCCTCGCCCGGGCGCACGCCGAAGGGCGGGCCACAGGCATCATCGACCTGACCCGCGCCGAAGCTGCCACCAAAGGCTCTCCCGAGGAGCGCGCTCGGGAAGCTGAAGCCGCCGCCAAGGTTCTCGGGCTGTCGGTCCGTCGCAACCTGGGCTGGCCGGACTCACGCATCCTGGATAGCGAGGACCGCCGCCTGCACCTCGCCCGGGTACTGCGTGAGCTGCGCCCGCGTGTGGTGGTCGGCCCTCACGAAAACGACCGCCATCCCGACCATGTAGCGGCCTCGCGTATCCTGCCTGCGGCAGTGCACCTCGCGGGACTCAAAAACAGCCCGCTCTCGGGCAAACCGTACAAGCCGCAAAATCTGTTTTTCTACATGGGTAACGGTCCCTTCGAGGCGACGCTCGTCGTGGATACCAGCGACTATATCGAAGTCTGGGAAGAGGCCGTGCGCTGCTACGAAAGCCAGTTCACGGGCGAAGCAGCCTCGGAGACCGTCACCCCCGACGTCTACCGCCGCCGCCG
>JBMDWS010000406.1:0-5354 GCA_048594695.1 Truepera sp.
CCGAATATGCCCGCATCATCTCGCCGCACGGTCACGACGCTTTTTTGATCGAGTTTCCGCAGGTGGCGGCGCGGCTGAGGCGGTTTTTGGCCCGGTTATGACCACTGAACTCAGGCGTATAGGCTCATACCTCGAGACCGATGCTGAGGGCTTTCTCATTACTCTGGCCGACGCTGCCAGGATTGGCGCGGCGTGGCGGCCTGCTGTCGACAGGCTTATTACTGGCTACCGTAAGCATTTTGGAACTGGGCTGCACAGCGTCTACGTACGCGGGTCGCTGGTCAAGGGGCAGGCTGTCGAGGGATTTTCCGATCTCGACAGTTTTGCTGTTCTTCAGACTGGAGTGGAAAGCAGCGATACGCGGGATTGGGCGCGGACCCTCGAGGCCGACATCGTGTTGGCGTTTCCGATTGTCGCAGGTGTCGAAACCGACACCGTGCCCATGCAAGACATCCTCGACAGGTCGAACTACTACGCTTTTGCCCTCAAAACCGAGGCGGCCTGCGTCTATGGTGATGACCTGGCGGCGAAGCTCGAGCCTTATCGAATCACGCCTGAGATCGCCTTTCAGACGCGCTATTTCTCGCATCATTTGGGGCTCTTTCGGCGCGAGTATGCGGATGAACCGGAAGCGGAAAAACCCGAATTCGTGGCCTGGCTCATGCGGCGGTTTTTGCGGTTGGGGATGGAACTGGTCATGATCGAGGAAGGGCGCTTTACCCGCGACCTCTACCTCTGTCACGAGAGTTTTGCTAAACACTATCCCGAACGTGCCGGAGAGATGTACCGGGCGCTGGAACTCGCTATCAACCCCGAAACCGGGCCGGAGGTCGAGGGGTACATCGGGGAGTTCGGCGGGTGGCTCGAGGATGAAGCCAAACGCAGCCTCGAGTCCTGGGGCGTGTCCACCGAAGGCTTATAAAGCTCTGACGCGACCCTTGACGACACCCCCAACCACGTTACTGATCGGCGTTTAGGCTAAAGCCTGCACGTTCCCTTCTTTCATCGCCTGTTTCGCCATCTGAAAGGCCCTGCGCTGCTTGGTGATTTCGTAAAGTGCGATCCCCGTCGAGGTCGCCAGGTTCAGGCTCTCGATGATGCCGTACATCGGAATGCTGACGCACAGGGCGCTACGCTGCTGATCCCGGATCGCTCGTTCCCAAACCAGACAGCCAGCTTTCTGTAGCGCGTGAAATCGGCAGTGTCGAGGGTGACGTTGACTTTGCCCTTGATGTGAGGCGACGTAACGACCGACACGAAGCCGTTCGCCTTCAAGATGATTCACGCACGCTTCGGTGCTGTCAAAGCGCTTGACGAAACGCCACTTGACGGCTGAGGCTGAAATGTCGAGAAGCTTTTTGTGACTCTGCATGGCCTGCCAGTCGTCCGGAAGTTTGCCCGCCCCGTCGATCACGTAGACTTTCTCGGCTCCGAGCGCGTTGACGTTACGGACGACGGAGCCGATATTGCGCCAGTCGTAAGGGTTTTCGAGCACCACAATGAGGTTTTTGCAACGAAACGCCCTTACTGCGTCGGCCTTGCGGCGGAGTGATATTCTGCTCGCGTCTTCATGCATAAGAACCCTCCTTGCCCGTACGATTGGATAGGGGAGAAGTATACACGCTGAAACGAAGTCGGGTTTATGTACCCGTCTCGAGACAAGCAAGGAGACGCTCAAGCATCCCCAGACAGTTCACGAATCGGTCAAGGCGGCTCGAGGCCGAGGCGCTACGCTCTTTGGAATAGGCCAGATACCATGCGACTATGGGGCAAAAGAAGACTTGCTGAGTGCCATAAGCTGCCCCGCGTGCCAGGCAGAATGTCTGACATCTAAGCTGAGCAGGTCCTCTACAGTCATCGTTCGGCTGCTGTAACTCAAGCGTTGTGTGAAGTCCGTTTCGCTGAGTGTCCCGGCTTCTGCAACCTCCCAGAGCATAAATGCCTCGAGCGTCGTCTCCGGTGGGGGTGGGCGGGTGAGCGCACGGTTAATGTGCTGCCAGTAGCTCAGCTTTGTGTCCCGAAGGTGCTGAACGAGCCATCTTGCGTGTTCGGGTGGTGTCTCGGGTAGAGCGTCCAGAGCACTTTGGACCGATTCCCACGCATCAAAGTTGGTGTCACGCAGCACCTTCGCATAGCTCATACAGGCCGCTCGTTCGGCTCGAAGTCGCTCCCCGCCGGGTACTCCTGCATCGGCACGTCGCCCCGTTTCCACGCCTCCAGAATCGGCGTCACGATGCGCCACGCCTCCTCGGCCTCATCGGCGCGAATCGACAGAGCGGTGTCGCCCTCGAGGATGTCCAGAAGTAGCCGGGCGTATGCGGTCATCTCCTGCGGGGCCAGGGTCAGATCGAGTTCGGCGGGCTCGAGGTCGAAAGGGTCGCCGAGACCGTTCAGGTTGATGTCGAGGCTCATCTCGTCGGGTTTGAAGCGCAGGCGCAGCGCATTTTTCTTCGGCTTTTCGCCGCGCCAGAGCTTGAGTTCGGGTACATCCCGGAAGGTGATGGTGACTTCCGGCGCGTGTGGGGCGAGCGCCTTGCCTGAGCGCAGGGTAAACGGCACCCCCACCCAGCGCCACGAATCGAGTGTCAGGGTGACCTGGGCGAAAGTCTCGGTGTCGCGTTTGGGGTCGACGCCCTCTTCGTCCACATAGGCCGGAACGGTGCGGCCCTCGATGTCGCCTGCTGTGTAGCGTGCGCGAACGGTTTTGGCCTTCACGTCCTCGGGGGAGAGTTCGTGCACCGCGTGCAACACTTCGACCTTGCGGTCGCGCAGGTCGTCGGCGCTGAGGCTGTCTGGGGGCTCCATGGCGATCACGCAGAGAATTTGCAGCAGGTGGTTTTGCAGCATGTCGCGCAGCGCCCCGGCGCGGTCATAGTACGAGGCGCGGCCCTCGAGCGTCAGGCTCTCGTCCCAGCGGATTTCCACCGATTCGATGTGCTTGGCGTTCCAGAGTGGTTCGAAGAGGTGATTGGCAAAGCGCAGGCCGAGGACGTTTTGCACCGTCTGCTTGCCGAGAAAGTGGTCCATGCGAAAGACCGAGCTTTCGGGAAAGTGACCGTGCAGGAGCGCGTCGATGGCCTGCGTGTCCTGCAAATCGACGCCATGCGGTTTTTCGATGACGATACGGCTGTCCTTGCCGATTCCGGCCCCGATGATGGCGGCTGTGGCAGGTTTGAAGACGGGCGAGGGTAGGGCCAGGTAGACGACGAGCGGCCCCTTGTCGGGCTCGAGCGCTCCCTTGAGGGCTCCCGCGTCCGTCACGTCGGCCTTGACGTAGGTAAGTCTCGAGACGAGGTCGCTGCGCGTCTGTTCCGGCACCTTTTCGGCAAACTCGCTGAGCGCGTCGGCGATGCGCTTCTGAAAGCTCACGGTGTCGAGGTCGTCGAGGCCGACGCCAATCACGCTGAAATCCTGGGGCAGTTTCCCGTCCTGGCTCAGTTCGGCGAGACCAGGCATGAGCAGGCGGCTCGTGAGGTCACCGGCTGCGCCCAGAATGGCAAAACGTTCAAGCATGGCGCTCCTCCTTGCGTTTTTGTAGGTTCGTGGCGCTCGTGATGAGACCAATATGCGAAAAGCCTTGCGGAAAGTTGCCTAGAAAGCGGCCTGTGTGCGGGTCGATCTCCTCGGCGAGCAGCCCAACGTGATTGACGCGGGCACAGAGCGAATCGAACAGCTGTTCGGCTTCCTCCAAGCGGCCCCCATCGGCGAGCGCGTCGACGAGCCAGAACGAACACAGGACGAACGCGCCCTCCTCGCCCGAAAGCCCGTCCGGAGACTTCTCCGTGTCGTAGCGGTACAGCAGGCCCTCACTGTGCGGTCCCTTCGCACTCAGGTGTTTGACGATCGCGTCGACCGTGGCCTTCATCCTGGGGTGCTTGGCGTCGATCACGCGCCGCAGCGGCAGGGCCAGCAGGCTCGCGTCGACGCCGCCGTCCGGGCCGATGTGCTCGGTAAACGACTGCAGCGGCTCATCCCAGGCTTTTTCCAGGATCTCTTGGCGGATGATGTCGGCTTCCCGTGCCCAGCCCTCGGCGTCGCCCGGGAGGCCGAAGCGGCGTGCCATGCGCGCGCCCCGGTCGAGCGCAACGTGACACATCGCCACCGAGTAGGTAAAGGGTCTGCCCGACGAGCGCACCTCCCAGATGCCCTGGTCGGGGTCGCGCCAGACGGCTTTTGCCTGCTCGATAAGGCCGCGAAGGCGTGCCCAGACGGTCTCGTCAAGGGTGCCGCCCTCGAGCGCCCAGAGGTAGGCACAGTCGATGATCTCCCCGTACACGTCGTGCTGGGTCTGCGAGGCCGCGCCGTTGGACCAGCGGACCGGGGCCGAGTCGCGGTATCCGCTGAGCGTCTTGTCGTCCACTTCCGCGCCCGGCAGTTCACCGTCGATGGTGTACATGATCTTGGGACCGTCGTGATGCTCGAGGGCGTCCAAAACCCAGCCGAGAAAGGCCCACGCCTCCTGCTCGATGCCCACCGTGCGCAGGGCGTAGACCGAAAAGGCTGCGTCACGTACCCAGGTGTAGCGGTAGTCCCAGTTGCGTTCGCCGCCGATCCGCTCGGGCAAAGACGAGGTGGGTGCGGCGACGATGGCCCCCGAGCGGCTGTAGTCCAGGAGCTTGAGGGTAATCGCCGAGCGTCGGACCAAGTCGGCGTGAGGACCCTCGTAGCGGACATGTTCGACCCAGCGCCGCCAGGCTTCAGTCGTATGCCGTAAAACGTCGTCGGGATCGAGTGCTTGATAGCGGTGGGGGAGATGTCCCCAGGTCAGCCGCAGATGCAGTTCGTCGCCTTCATCGAGTGTGAGCGTGTTCTCCGGCCCGGAGAGGGGCCGGGAGGAGAGTAAATGCAGAGGTAAATCCGGTTGCTCGTGAAGGATAAAGCGGAGCCCCCCACTGCGACCGTGGACTTCAGCTCCCCCTTTTGGCTTGACGTTGACGCTAAGTCTGACGTTGCCGCTTAGAACCTTGACGCAGCGCAGCAGCTCGCTTCGTTCGGCGGGCGTGCCTTCGGTGAGGTCGGCTCCCGAACGCAGGGTCATGGCGTCGGTGACGCGCACGGTACCACTATCGCTCTGCATCTCTGTGACGAGCACGCCGCTATTCTCGACGTAGTACTGCCGGGCTCCCGTCAGGTTTTCCGGTGCGACGGTGAAGCTGCCCCCTTGTTCGTGATCGAGAAGCCCGCAAAAAACGGGAGGAGAATCGAATTTGGGTAAACAGAGCCAGGAGATACTGCCGTCGCGCCCGACAAGGGCCGCGCTCGAGAGGTCGCCGATCAGGCCGTGATCCTCGATGGGTAAATAACCGTCAAGATAGGTGAGCGGGGCAAAGTCGGGCACGTCCCGTTATACCTTA
>JBMDWS010000407.1:0-5484 GCA_048594695.1 Truepera sp.
CACTTCTCGAGCCCCGCTCAGGTTCTCGCCGTCGCCGACGCCCTCTACCGGGGCCGCACCGACCTCGTCTTGCTCTGTGTGGACCCAGGCAAGCTCGGTGACGCGCTCAGATACGAAGCCCTCGGCACCCCTGAAGCGTACCCGCACCTGTACGGGCCGCTCAAGCTTGCCGCCGTCACCCGCGTGCTCGACTTTCCGCCCGAACCCGACGGAACCTTCAGGCTGCCCCTTTAACCGCCCACCGACATCAGCTCGAGCGTCACACCGTATGCTTCCTCGAACAGTCCTTTGCGCGCCTCGGCCTCACGGCGTTCGATCTCAGTTACGTCACCCAGGAGCTGGAGTTGCACGTAACCGTCGCTGATATGGCTTCTAAGCCCCTTGACCCGCTGCGCCTTGGAGCGCTCGAGATATTCGGCAAGCCGCAGGAGCGCCGCGAGACGAGCCACACGCACCATGTCGCCGTCCTCCAGCACACCGCCCAAGCCTCCGTCCGAGGGCGTCCCTTTGCGGTGGTAACGCACCAAGAGGGCGATGATGACCTGTTCGCGGTGCGTAAAGCCGGGCAAGGCCGAGCTGATCGCCAGATAAAAACCGTGCTTGTGGTGATCCAAGTAGTTGACGGTCATGCCGATGTCGTGCAGCTGCGCGGCGGCCCCCAGCAGCTCACGCTCGAAGTCGCCGCAGCCGTGCAGCTCACTGAGACCGTCGAACAGCTCGAGCGCAAGCCGGGTGACGTGGTCGTTATGGGCCGGGTGATCGTAATAGTGCCGCACGAGGTTTTGCACGCTGAAGGCTCGCACGTCGGCGATGAGGTGAGGCGCTTCGGGAATGAGGTAGGGGTAGAAAAGCCCCTCGCGCAACCCCTGCCCGCTAAGCGTCAGGCTGCCCGCGCCCGTGTGGCGCAGCACCTCGAGCGCGACCACCGCACCCGCGGCGATGATATCGGCCCGGTCGGCGTTGAGGCCGGAAATACGCTGCCGCTCCTTGGCTGAGAGCCCGAGCAGGTCGTCGGTAATCGCCTCGAGGTCGCTCTCCTTAAACACATACCCGTGCACGATATCGAGCGGGTAGCCTTCGCGGGCCATCTGAATCTTGGCGAGGTTGCGCAGCGTCCCGCCCATGCCGTAGAGGGGTAGCCCCCCGTCCGAACCTTCCGGACTATTTTCCAGCGCCTCGGTCACGTGCTTGACGAGCGCCTTGATCTCTTTTTTCTTGGGTGGGTCCGAGAGAAAGCGTTCGGTCATCCGCACTGTCCCGATGGGCCACGACTTGCCTGCCTGCACGCGGCGGTCCTCGACACGGCTGAGCTGAGCGCTCCCACCGCCGATGTCGAGCACGAACCCGCCTGTAAGCGTGCTGCTGTTGACCACCGCGAGCGCTCCGAAGCTCGCTTCCTCTTCGCCAGAGAGAATCCGCAGCTCGAGCCCCGTTTTTTCCTTGACTGCAGCCAGAAACGCGTCGCCGTTGGCAGCGTCGCGCACGGCGCTCGTCGCGGTCGCGCAGATCATGTCGGGCTTGGCCCCGTCGCAGTAGGCGCGAAAGGTCGCGAGCGCCTGCACCCCGCGCTCGAAGGCGTCGGCGCGAATGATACCGCCGCCTGCTCCCGACATGCCTTCGGAAAGGCGCACGACCTGCCGAAGTTCGTCCAGAAGCTGGTAGCGTTTACCCGGCTCGAAGCCCAGCAGCACGAGCCGGGCGGTATTCGAGCCGAGATCGATGATGGCGACGCGGGATAGTTCGGTCACGAGATGATTCCCTCGAGGTGTTCTAGCGTGTGGGCGCGAGCGTCGCCCGACACGAAGACGGCGTCGAAGCGCAGCGGCAGGTCGTCGCGGGCGTAGTGCTCGGCGATAAAGTGCAGCGCAGCACCCTGCAGGCGGGCGAGTTTGTGCGGGGTGAGCGTTTCGGCAGGTGTACCGTAGCGTCCGCTGCGGCGCTGCCGCACCTCGACGATCACAGTCAGACCGTCCCGAGCCACGACGAGGTCGATTTCAGCGCCGCGCACCGTGTAGTTTTCTGCCAAAACGGTGTAGCCCCGCGCCTCGAGGTAGGTTTTGGCGACCTCCTCGGCCCAGTGCCGCAAGGTCTAGCTCGGGAGCGGCGAGGGCGTGACGGTGAGCATGTCGGCGTCGGCCCAGAGACCCTCGAGGTCATAAAACTCGCGCGCCTCGGGACTCATCACATGAACCACGATGAACCCGTAGTCGATCAGCGTCCAGCGGGTCGAGGGTCCTTCGACACCTTTGGGGTGGATACCTGTCTCTTTAAGCCGCTCGCGCACGCGCTCTTCCATGGCCCGCAGCTGCACGCTCGATTCGCCGGTTGCGACGATAAAAAAGTCGAGCGTCTCGGACACGTCGCGCAGATTTAAAACGGTGATGTCCTTGGCGCGGCGGTCGTCGAGGGCGTCGACGATAAGCTGCACTTCTTGTGGGATACTGCCGTCAGAACGGCGGATTGCGGGGGTCGAGTCCGGGTTGATATCTGCCTTGGTCGCTATGGTGTGCCTCCTTGTGCCCGTCGGAGCGCTGGCTCCTTGACGAAATAGTAGCTTAGCGCGTCGCTTCCGAGAATAATCTCTACGTTCTCGGCGAGCGGTATTCTGTCGACTTGTTGCAAGCCTACACCGAAGAGGTCGGCGTAGTAGGGGGCCGCGCCGAGGCCCGCGTTGGTTGCAGTCACACGGGTGAGGCGGTCGTTGCCGCCCTTACGCACCGCGATGCGCCCGGCGGGAATCCCGATTTCGACGAGCTGCGCCTTGGCACGCTGCGCGAGGCCGGGCACCCCGCTACTGTTGGTCAGCATGACGCGCTCCTCAGGGACACCACTCACACGGCGAGCTTCACCCCCGAAAAGGCTCGCCAGAAAGGTCTCGACTTCTTGCGGCACAGCCCGGACAAAGCGCCCGCTGCCCTCGACGTCCTGGGTAGGCAGCGTCACGGACTCGAGCCGCAAATTTGGCAAGCGCGGCAAGAGCTGCGACACGAGGGCGGGGCTCAGGTTGGTATCGACCTCGTCAAAGTAGGTGTCGAGCAGCGTCGGCACTGCTAGAGCGGCGCGCACGTTCAGGTCCTGCAGACGCCGCAAAACAGCGGCGGCGAGCGTCTTGATGTTGTCGAGACGGTCGATATCGCCACGCGTAAAGTTGCGAAAGCGCACGAAGCCCGCCGCTTGCTCACCGTCGAGGCGCTGAAAACCCGGCTGCAGGTCGATAGTGAGGCCACCGGCCTGATCGACGTACGCCATGCGCTGGGGCACCTCGAGTTCGACCCCCCCGATATCGTCGACGAGCCGCTCGAAGATGTCGATGTTGATAACCGCGTAGTAGTCGATAGGCACGTCGAGCAGCTTGCTCACCGCACGCCGCAGGTTATCGGCGCGGTTGTCGCTGCCCGAGTAGGCCGGGTAATCGTAGATCTCGTTGATGCCGATGCGACGCTTGTTCATCTCGACGTCTCTGGGCACCGTGAGCATGATGTCCCGGGGGATGGCGACCATAAACACGCGGTTGCCGATGATGTTGACGTAGATGATGGTGTCGGTACGGTTGCCGAGACGCGCCTCGGTGACGTATGAGCGCACCAGCTTGCCGTCTTGCATAACCATCGGACCAGCCGGAACATCGTGGTCGTAATCGCGACCCGCGAGCACGAAGCTCACCTGAAAAGCGTCCCCGGCAGGATTGACCAGTTGACGCTCCTCCGGGCTCAGGACGGTGCGCTGAACGTCACGCGAGAGCCAGTAGCCCGTCAAGCCCAGCACCGCAACGAGAATCCCGAGAAGCGACAGCAGGCGGCTCAGGCGGCGCACACGCTTAGAACCCGGGGCAGGCTCCGCGCTCTGCTCCCTTTTACCTTGCACTGCCTCCCGAGAATTTTCACGCTCCGAGGTCTGCTGGGGTGAGGGCATGCCAGAGGGCGTCATCGCAGGTTGTGAGGGGCCGTTCGAAAGCAAGCGAGGGGAGGCTGGGGCGGGCCGGGGGTCTTGCAGGCTACGTCAGCTCCGCACAAAGTTCGCGGTGAACCCTGAGGGTATCCGGGTGAACGGCTTTGCCCTTGGCGCGCAGGTAGCGCACTTTGCTGTCGACTGCACGCTTGTAGGCCCGGTAGAGGTTTTTCATGGCGAGTTCGCGGATGTCCTCGTTCACGCCGCGCCCTGGTTCGGACACGTCGGCGATATAGACAGCCATGCCGATGCGGTTGTCCTGAGACACGCCAAACACGTGGCCTTCGATCGCGTCCAGAACGCGCTCGTCGCTGACGCCCCAGTTTTCGGCCAAGCGGCGTCCAGCGCGGCCATGAATCGACATCGGGTTGGCACGCTCGAGCTCGGTCCTAGGAGGCGCCAGGCGAAAAAGCTCTTCGGCGCTCAGGTCACGCGCAGCGTCGTGCAAAACTGCGGCGAGGCTCGCAGCGCGCACCTCTTCCTCGCTAAAGCCGTTGGCCTTGGCGATGGTCTCGGTCAGGATTGCAACCCGTACGATGTGCTCGAAACGCCTCGCATGCACCTGCGCCTTGACACGCGCACAGTAAGGCGCGATAGAGGGCCTGGTACAGGGGCTATTGACGGTAAAGATCGGTTCGATCAAGGTAGATCTCCACAGCTTCCGGAACAAGGTAGCGCACACTCTCGCGGCGGGTGCGGCGCAAGCGAATTTCGGTGCTCGAGACGTCGCAGAGGCGCGTCTGCAAGTATATAACGCGCTCCCGGTAGGGAGTCGTCAATTCGTCAAGAGTATACCCCGGCCTCGCCAGGGCGACCATGGCAACGGTCTCAACAAGTTCCTCGGCCCGATGCCAGGTGGCAATCTCTGCGTAGGCGTCGGCCCCGGTCAGAAAAAAGATCGTATCGTCCGGGTATTCTTGTTTGACCTGCGTGACGGTGTCAAATGTGTAGGAGGGACCGGGGCGGGACAGCTCGAGCCCGCTAACCCGGAAGTCGGGGTTATGCCCGAGGGCCAGCGTGAGCATCTCGAGCCGCACAGGGGCGGACGCGAGCGCAGGTTTGTGGGGGGGCGTTTTGGAAGGGATAAACCAGAGCTCGTCGAGCTCGAGCGCCTCGAACGCGCTCTGGGCAGCCAGCAAATGACCGACGTGAGGCGGATCGAAGCGTCCACCAAAAAGCCCCAGGCGCACTACACCCCGCCCTGGGCGTCATCGGTCTCATCCGCGTCGTCAGCCTCGAAGTCGCCATCACCGAAGTCGCTTTCGCCAGAGTCATCGCCATCTGCGTACGGCTCGTGGGGGTCGGTGTCCGCCTCCGCCTCGGTCCGGGCCTTATCGTCGTCGAAGTACTCGAACACCGCCTCGCCGATATACACGTCGTCGCCATCCTTGGCGCCCGCCCGCTTGAGGAGCTTGTACACGCCCATGTTGACAAAGTGGTGCTGCAAGTAGGCCACGGCTTCGCGGTTGCCTGCATCGAAGCGGGACACGACCTTCGTAATCTCCGAACCCGAGACCTCCCAACCCGCACCATCGG
>JBMDWS010000408.1:0-11419 GCA_048594695.1 Truepera sp.
GAAGGAAACGGTCTTCGCGCAGCTGCAAAACCACTTCCGCCCCGAGTTTCTGAACCGCGTCGACGACATCATCGTGTTTCACGCCCTCGATCGCGAGCAGGTCGGCGCGATTGCCGAAATCCAGCTCTCGCACCTGCGCGGGCGCCTCTCCGACCGCCACATCACCCTGACCCTGTCGGATGGGGCCAAGGAGCAGCTCGCGAGGGTCGGCTATGACCCGGTTTTTGGTGCGCGGCCCCTCAAGCGCGCCATTCAGCAGCTCATCGAAACACCGCTCTCACGGCAGATTATCGCCGGGGAGATTACGGATGGGGATGATGTGCTGGTCGAGCCGGGGGCGGCTGGGTTTACGTTTGAGAAGCGCCAGCACGCAGAGATTTTGAACTAAGAAGGTTGAACGAGAGGACCGGTTCTGTCACAGAATCGGCCTTCTTGTCTTGCCCCATTTGCTTACGCATAGATTGATGACGGCACTGGGACTTCAAAACTAGAGCGGAAGGGTTTCCCATGCTTCTCTATACCTCCCCGTGAAATCATCGAAAACTCGCATACTCGAGTCTTTGCGTGTAGTTCCATTTTTTTTGTTTCCAGACAGCCAGTTTTGATGTGAGGCAGTTATATAGTCTGCGACAGCCATGCTTGGCACAATATAATAGTCTGGTCGTTTGCCTGGCATTGCGAGAACGATAAATACGTAAAAGTGGGTCTCCGAGACAAAAGTCTCGGATTTCTTGGTGAGAATCCACTTTGGAAGCCCACCTTTACTGGCTTTGACTTGGATAGATACGGATTTCGACGCATCTTTGTTGCTGGCTATGATGTCGATGCCTCGGCTGTTACGTAGGGTAACGGATGCTAAATGGCCACGAAGTGAAAGCTCACCCGCAACGAAATATTCACCAGCTACTCCAACTAAAGTGGGCTCGAGAGAAAAACGTTCCTTCACCGTGTGAGTGCTCCATCCCTTAGTAACAAAAACAGCTTGTCTCCATCCTCGCTCATACCGAGGTTACTACGCTCGCTATGCCCCTTCAGACATACTCCTTCACATTTGTTGTCGACCTGCCGATACGTAAAGCTCTATGACTTCTTTTGCTGTCACCCGAGACAGCTCGCGCATTGCAAAAAGTGCGTTTCATGCGTTCTCTTCAGTAGTGCTCGAGTAGGTCGTCCTGACTACACCGTTAATCCTTCCACCTCCCATCTTGATCTGCAGGGTACTGACGAGGACGGCTTACTCGGAGTGTCTCACAGGCTGTTCTCGAGCCCTACTCCCCCCGCGTCCATTACAATGAGCCCATGACTTCAACCCGCAAATGGTGGCAGGAAAGCGTCGTCTATCAGATCTACCCGCGCTCGTTCAAGGACTCGAACGGCGACGGCGTCGGCGATCTGCGAGGCATCATCGACAAGCTCGATTACCTGCACAAACTGGGTGTAAGTGTCGTGTGGCTCTCACCGGTTTACAAGTCGCCCAACGACGACAACGGCTACGACATCAGCGACTATCAGGCCATCATGGATGAGTTCGGGACGCTTGCCGACTGGGATGAACTGCTCGCTGGGATGCACGCGCGCGGGATCAAACTCTTGATGGACCTTGTCGTGAACCACACCTCGGACGAGCACCCGTGGTTCGTGGAATCGCGCAAGTCTAAGGACAATCCCTACCGCGACTATTACATCTGGCGCGAAGGCAAAGATGGGGCGGAACCGAACAACTGGGAATCGTTTTTTAGTGGTTCGGCCTGGGAGTACGATGACGCGACGGGTGAGTATTACCTGCACCTATTCACGAAAAAGCAGCCCGACCTCAACTGGGACAACCCGGTCGTGCGGCAGGAAATCTACAAAATGATGCGCTGGTGGCTCGACAAGGGGATCGACGGCTTTCGTATGGACGTGATCAACCTTATCTCCAAGGCGCCGGGCCTGCCCGACGGAAAGGTGAAAAACGGCAACCGTTATCAGTCGCCGGGTGAGCACGTCTTTCACGGCCCGCGCCTCAACGAGTTTTTGCATGAGATGAAGCGTGACGTGCTGTCGCATTACGACATCCTGACGGTCGGCGAGATGCCGGGGGCGACCACCGAGCACGCGCTCGAGATTACCCACGAAGAGACGGGCTCGCTGAACATGCTTTTCCAGTTCGAGCACGTCGATCTCGACGCGCGGCAGGGGAGCACGCTGGGCAAATGGGACTTTACCGCCCTCGATTTACTCGATCTCAAGCGCTCTCTAGGCCGCTGGCAGCGTGAGCTGGACGCGGGTGGCTGGAACAGTCTCTACCTCTCGAATCACGACCAGCCGAGAGCCGTGTCGCGTTTTGGCAATGATGGGGACTACCGGGTACAGTCGGCCAAGCTGCTGGCGACGCTACTCCACACGCTAAAAGGCACGCCCTACGTCTACCAGGGCGAAGAGATCGGCATGACCAATGTCAAGTTCGAGTCTATAGAGGACTATCGCGACGTGGAAATCCTCAACATGTACAAGGATTTTGTCGAAGCGCGGGGGCTCGAGCCCAAGACGGTCATGGGGATGATCTACGCCAAGGGCCGTGACAATGCGCGCACGCCCGTGCAGTGGGACGCGAGCGAGAACGCCGGCTTTACGACAGGCACGCCCTGGATCGGGGTCAACCCGAACTACAAAGAGGTCAACGCCGAGGCGGCATTAGCGGACCCCGATTCGATCTTCTACTACTACCAGCGCCTGATCGAGCTGCGCCGAGAGCTGCCCATCATAGTCCACGGCTCGTATGAGCTGCTGCTGTCGAGCCATCCCGAGATCTACGCCTATACGCGCACGCTGGGCGACGAAAAGCTTCTGGTTGTCCTCAACTTCAGCTCCAAGACGCCCCTTTTCGATCCTGCCGAGGCGGGTATCGCGGGCCACGCTGAACGCATCATCGGCAACTACGAGCTAGCACAGGCCGACGCCTTGGAAAGCTTCACCCTGAGACCCTACGAGGCGCAGGTCTTTCGCCTGAGTTAGTCGGTCAGTTCGCGCTTGAGGAGCAGCGACGAGGAGGTGAGCCTTATGTCGTGCTCGCCCTTGGGCGCTTCAACCGAAGAGAAGTCGAGAACACCCGAGAGCTCCCAGCCCTCTGCGCCGAGGTCGCTAAGCAGGTCGATAAGCCGCTTGCCTGGTTCGACCTGCGTCTGGTGGTCGTCTTTGCCTAGAATGATGAGGCGGCGATGACCCTCCTTGACGGCGCGGGTCGTCATCATGACCTGCAAATATTCAAATTTTTTCATGACCCATTGTAGGGGCGTGGCGTTGGCGAAGGTGCCCGCTCCGTGGCGGCAGGGTATAACGCCATAACCGAGTCAAGAACCGGGTCTTGGGCGTGCTCGAGGTTCAGGTTCTGGCCCCGCCTCTAGCTTTTGGCGTAGGTCAGCCAGTGCTCGAACTCAGGCAGCTCGCCCGACGCAGCTTGCAGGTAGGCTTCGCGCAGCTTCAGGGTCAGCTCGCCCGCTTTGCCGCTACCGATGGCGCGTCTGTCGATATAGGAGACCGGCGTGACCTCGGCGGCGGTGCCGACCATGAAGACCTCGTCGGCAATGTAGAGTTCATCGCGGGTGGCCATGGTCGGGACAACCGGAATGCCCATAAACTCCGCGAGTTTGACCACGCTGTCGCGCGTGATGCCGCGCAGATTGACCGAGTGGGCGATGGGGTAGAGGGTGCCGCCCTTGAAAAAGAAGATGTTTTCGCCTGAGCCTTCAGCAACGAAACCCTCTTTGTCCAGGAGGAGCGCCTCATCGAAGCCGGCTTCTTTGGCTTCCTTGTTGGCGAGCACCGAGTTGACGTAGTTGCCGCCCGCCTTGGCTTTGGTCGGCATCACGTCGCCGGGGCTCCTGCGCCATGACGAGGTCATGAGTTTGGCCCCTTCGCGCACAGCCGCCTCGCCCAGGTAGTGACCCCAGGGCATGGTGGCGACCATGAAATGTACGGGGTTTTGCGCCGGATGCACCCCCAGCGAATTTGCGCCGTACCACATGAGCGGGCGAATATAGCAAGCTTCATGCCCATTGGCCCGGATGGTTTCCAGGACTGCCCCGCTGATCTCGTCGGCGCTGTAGGGCGTGGGCATGCCGAGGATCTTGGCCGAGTCGAGGAGGCGCTCGGTGTGTTCGGGTAGACGAAACACCGCCGGGCCACGCTTCGTGGCGTAGGCGCGAACCCCTTCGAACACGCTCGTTCCGTAATGCAGGGCGTGGGTCAACACCGACACCTGGGCCTGGGCTGCGGGAACGAGGGTGCCGTCGAACCAGATGCGCTCCTCCTGGCTGAGGGCGTCGTCTAGGGGTGCATTCGTATCGGTCAGGGGTACAGTCATGGGGTTCTCCTTATGGCTATAACTATACTGCGGTGCCACGGTGTTGCCCGTTTCGGCCCTATTGCAGGCCGGACATGCGAGCGTCGCAGTCCGGCCTGCCGGAGCGGGACACGACTAGCTCAGGTGACACCTTGATAAGCGCACGGTGAAGATCATGGAAGCTCAGGTTGGATGCAGCTCAGCAGGGGCTGTGTTAAGCTTTTCGGGCTTAGGAGCGAGATGAAACGACTTGTCATGTCTATATTTTTCTGCCTCGGCTTGTCCGGGGCCGCGCTGGCACAGCAGAGTGCTACGGTCGCCGGAGTTATTGCCGCCCCCGAAGCTCTCCCTGAGGGTGCGCGGGTCGGGGTTCACGCTGTCAATCAGGACGGGGTCTGGGGACGCGAGGTCGGTACGGCGACGCCGCAAGGCGACACCTTTAGCGTTCAGCTTTCAGGTGCCACCGATACACTGGCACCCTTTCGCAGTGAAGACGTGGTTTTGCCGGGGCTACAAAACAACTACAGCCTGAGCCCAGCCGTGAACTTCACCCGGGCGCAGATCAACGTCTACGTGGACCAAAACGGTAACGGGACCTTCGACCGCTCGAGCGATACGCCCTACCTGGGCCTCGCCGGGACCGAAGCGCCGACCGGGTTTTTCGTGCCGATCTATGTGGACGCCGACACCACCCTCGAGGCTGCTGGGACCGACCTTGCCTTCAAGCAGGGCTGGAACATCTTCAGTGTGAGTTTTCCCGAAGGGGGCGACCCCGTCTACGCCGTGTCGACGAGTCTCGACAATGCCCGCCTCGACGTTTTCCCGGGCGCACCCTAACGGTTTGACCCCAGCCTGAGGCTCATGTCGTAGCGGTCGAGGCCGGGCGCGTAGCCGCCCGGCGTGACCCTGGTCGTCGCAAAACCGAAACGGGAGAAAAATCCCTGACTGTGCTGACTGGTATCGAGCCGAACTTCCCGAACCTCGGGGTAAGCCCGGACGAGATGCTCGAGCCGCCCGCGCAGTAGGAGGGTGCCGAGGCCTTGATGATGCCGCGCATTGTCGACCATGCCCCAGCAGAGCCCGGCGACGCTCCCGCTTACATAAATGCCACCACAGCCGAGAAGCTTATGGTCTTCCCCAAGGACGAAATAGTCGCAGGTATGGACCTCGCGCTCTAAAAAATCGCTAAAGTCGGCCCCTTCGTGAGGGGCGAAAAAGCGGGGGATATTGCTACGAAACAGCTCGAGGCAGCCCGCCGCGTCGCGTTTCCGGTAGGGCCGAAATGTCGGTGCCATGACCAAGTGTAACGAGCCGGGATGTACCGGGCGGGAGCTTTGGACTTATACTTTGGACATCGTGAGCGATGAAGAGAAGACCTACAGCGCCCGTGAGATCGTTCTCTCGCTCTTTCCTGCTACCGATGGCGCGCTCATTCCGCAGCCCGAACCCTACCGCTTCGAGGAGACCGAGAGTGGCCTCCTGCGTCTCCTGCGCGACGGGGACGAGCTTCTCCTGCTTACCCCGCTCTCGAGTTCGGGCAAGGCGAGTACCGTACTATCTTGCGACCTCTGTCAGCGCAGCGCCCCGCGCCACTATCTGCAGATGTTTCGCGCCGAGGTGCCGGGTTCCAAGGGGAGGCGCTACCGCTATCTCTCGCTCTGCCGTGATGCCAGGGGCTGCGAAACGAGGCGCAGCGGCGATGAGCCTGTCGAGCAGCTTTTGAGCCGAGTGCTGAGGCCCTGAGGTGAGCGGGCAGTCTGTATAATCAAGTTTCAAGTCATCATTACGAGTACCGGGGGGACCACTATGACTCAAAAGGTCGAACACGAGATTGCCAGTGAACTGGGGTTTGGGATCGTACCGAATCTCTTCAGCACCGCAAAGGCCAATCCTGACGTCCAGCTCGCGCTCTGGAGCGCGTTTCGCAATATCGTTCTGGCGGGTAGTCTGCCGCGCACGCTCAAGGAGATGATGGGCGTCATCGTCTCGAAGCAGGCGGGGAGCACCTACGCCGCGCAGGTTCACCTGCACGCGCTGACCCTGCAAGGGATCGAAGCACCTATTCTGGCAGCGCTCGAGCGGGGCGAAGCGCCAGACGGCGTGCCGGAGAAGACGCAGGCGCTTCTGAAATTTGCTTATGGGGCCGCGCGCGCGCCACACGATCCGGCGCAGTTGGAGCTGCTTTCGGGGGTAGATCTGAGTGAGGCGGAGCGGCTCGAGGCGGTCGCCGTCGTGGGGCTTTTTCGTATGGTCAACACCTGGACGGATGTGCTGGCTATTCCTCTCGACGCGCTTTAGCTCGTGTTCAAGCAACACGGTCAAAATCCGTGAGCGAAAACAAAGACTCGAGCGACGACTGGATCCTTCTCTCCAACCGCCTTTTGCTACTGCAGGAGATCATTGTTGGCTTGAGCCGGTTGCCCTTCGCCGAGGTTTTGTCCCGGGCGGCGAGCGGCGTGTCATGGATTTTTAGCGGGGGCTCGCTGACGAGTGCAGCGCCCACCGAGCTTTCGCCCTCGCCCATTATCAGCCGGGGACGCGCCTTGCTAGACGGGTTTGGCGAGGTCTATCTGGCCTACTTCGAGGGGCCGCCCGAGCCCCGATATCTGGTCTTGTCGGGGATTTCGCTCGCCGACCCGCAGGAATTTCGGTTGGCTGCACTCTATTTTGAGCATCTTTTGGCGGCCCTCAGCGCGGCTGGCTACCGTGAAGAGTTGGCGCGGCAGGCGCATACCGACTGGCTGACGGGTCTGGGCAATCGGCGCACGCTCGCTCAGCGGCTGCGCGCCGAGCCGATTGACGGCGCAGCGGTGGGGCTGATCGAGCTGTTGCTCCCGGAAGGCAGCACGCAGGCCGCTGCCGATACGCTCCTCAAGGCTGTCGCGGCGCAGCTCACGGCGCGCTTGTCCGAGGACCGGGTGTTGCACGTGGGGCCTTACCGTTTTGCCCTGTTTTGCTCAGCCGAAGAGGCGCTGCGCGGAGATGTGCCGGGTGCGGCGCAACGTGAGGTACAGGGCGAGCTGGCGGAAGAAGCGGCGAGTCCGGACATCACGCTCGTCGACGGCTGGGCGCTGCAGCGTGAGGTAAAGGCCAGAACACTGGCGGGCCTTTTCGAACAGGCCGAAGTGAGGCTCGAGGGTGCTCTCGCGGCGCGCTGGCTGGAGGCTCGAGCCCCGTTGCCCGGTACGAGCGGCGCGCTCCCCGATGGGGCGAGCCCCGTTCGCCTTAACGCCCATCTGTCGGGGGTGCGCGTGTCCTGCGGCTTGCCTGCTGCAGCCTTGCCGTGGCAAGAGCGGGTGAAGCACTGGCCCATCGAAAAACCGGTGACCTTACTTTTCGACCTGCCGCACGGCTACGCGCTCAGGAGCCTGGCTGGAGAAACTGCGCCGGTGCTGGTGGTAAGCGACATCCCTTCCGAGCCCTATTTGTACGATCTGCTCCAGGAGAGCCCGGCGGGCCTGATCGTCGGTACGCCGGGCGAAGAGGCTATCCTGACGGGTCTCGAGCGGGTGCTCTCGGGCGAAACCTTCTATAATGGGCCGTCCCTGACCGAAGATGGGCTTTACCCCCGCGAGCGCACGGTCCTGCGCCACGTGGCAAGCGGCGCAGTCAACGCGCAGATTGCGGGGCTCATGGGTATCAGTGAGAAAACGGTAGCGAACTACGTGACGAGCCTGCAGGACAAGCTCTTTCTGAGTAACCGGGTCGAGCTGGTGCTCTACTACCTGGGGCGGCTGGGGCGCTCCTGACGTTTGGGAAAAACTCACACCGACTTTCGGGATAGTGTCCCTAACAGCTTTGCGGCGCAGCCTGTAGAGTAGGTCAAAGAAGCAGCATCTCGGCTCTGGAAAGACGCACCCCCGGCACTCTTCGGACGCCTGGGGTGCTGCTTCTTTTGGTGTGTCTGTGCGCGGGCTCATCCCCTGCGGTTAGACTCGGGGTATGCCGCAAAAAGACGATTTCCTCACGCGCCTGCAAGAGCAGGTGAACCTCACCCTGACGCGCGTCCGGGAGCTCGAGCGCTTAGAGCAGCCCGGTGAGGCGCTTGGCCTCCTTTACGACACGTTGCAGCGTGTGACGGGGCTCGACAGCGCCCTGCTGCACCGCCTGCCGAGCGCCGACCTGCTCCTGCTACTTGGGCCGACAGGTGCACGGAGCGTCGAGAAGTGCTTGCAGTGTGCCGAGCTTTTCTCTGCTGAAGACGCGCTGCTTCGCGCTCAGGGTACTCCCGACCCCGAAGTGGCTTACAAGGCGCTCACGCTCTACCTGAACGCACTCGGTACCGAGCCGGGACTCGTCGCACACTATGGAGCGTCCATCGACGACCTCGCTGCGCGTCTCGACTACGCCCTGCCGTCCGAAACCCTCTCCGGGTTCGTCGAGGTTTACGCTGGAGCGGGTCGTTACGCAGAAGCCGAAAACTGGCTCTACCGCTGGGGCGCATTGGAGCCCGGCGCCGCACGGACCCGCACCGAGGCCTTTTACCGCGACCTGCTGGCACTTTCTGACGAGCAGCTCGAGGCCGGAGGCTTACCCCGGGACGAGGTCGAAGAGGGACTGGCAGCACTCTCATGAGCGGGAACCGCTTTGCCTCGAGGCGGGCGAGCCGGATGCCGGACAGCGTGTTTTACCGGATGGACCGGGCCAAAGCGCGGGCGCGAGCCAACGGTCTGGAGATTATCGACCTGTCGATCGGCTCTTCGGACGTGGCCCCACCGGAAGGGGCGCTCGAGGCGCTGCGCCACGCGACTGAAGACCCGGACACCTACGGCTACTGTTTACACACCGGAACCGGGCCACTGCGGCGGGCTGTTTCGACGTGGATGGCCACGCGCTTCGGCCTGAGCGTCGACCCGGAAACGCAGGTGCTGCCCCTGATCGGTTCGCAGGAGGGGCTGGCGAACCTGCTCCTGGCGACGACCGATCCGGGCGATCTGATCCTCGCGCCGGACCCTGGCTACCCTTCCTACTACGGCGCGATTGCGCTGGCGGGGCTCGAGCTCGTCACCATGCCGCTGCGCGAGGAGAAGGGCTACCTGCCCGACCTCGCGGCCATTCCGGCAGAAACGGCCCGCCGCGCCAAGGTCCTCCTTATCTCGTACCCGAACAACCCGACTGCCGCGACCGCGCCCGAGGCTTTCATGCGCGAGATCGTGGCGTTTTGTCAGGTGCACGACATCCTTCTCATCCACGACTTTCCCTACGTCGAGATGGTCTACGGCGACTACCGCGCCCCCTCGGTCCTGACGCAACCCGGTGGCATGGCGAACGCTGTCGAACTCTACAGCGCCTCGAAGAGCTTTCATATGGGCGGCTTTCGTATCGGCTGGGCGGTCGGCAATGAGGACGCCCTCGCGGCCCTGGCCCGGGTCAAGAGCGCCGTCGATTTCAACCAGTACCTTGGCATCCAGCGGGCGGCAGTGGCTGCCCTGACCTCCGGTGCGGCGACGACCCACGCCGCCGCCCGCACGTTCGAGGCGCGCCGGGACGCACTTGTCGAGACTCTCGGCGCGACGGGCTGGCTGGCGCCGCTGCCCCAGGCCAGTATGTACGTCTGGACGCGGCTGCCAGAGGGTGTGCCCGGCGACGTCAAGGACTCGTTCGCCTTCGTGCTGGCGCTCGCCGAGGAGACGGGGGTGTGTCTCGCGCCGGGCCGCGCCTTCGGGGAAGAGGGTGAAGGCTTTGTGCGCTTCGCACTCGTGCGTGAACCCGACGTGCTCGCCCGCGCCGTCGGGCGAATCCAGCATTTTATGCATGCGGGTGTCCGGTGAAGCGTGTCTGGAAAGAACTGCGCGAATACGTCGGCGCTCTCATCGTGGTCTTTTTGATCCTGACGTTCGGCTTTACCACGGTCGGCGTCGCGGGCGAGTCGATGGAACCGACCCTTTACGGGGGCAACGGGGAGCTGCCGCAGTCGCTGCTGGTCGGCGACCGGGTGTTCGTGCCCAAATACCAGACCTGGTTGCGACGGCTTGGCTGGATGCCCGGGTACGAGCGCGGCGACATCGTGGTGGTGCGCGAACGGGCCGATTCACCGGTACGGGTCGGGCGGCGCGATTTCGTCATCAAACGCATCATCGGGGTGCCTGGCGATACCGTGGTGGGCCGCCGGGGGATGGTTTTTGTCAATGGTCGGCGGCTCGATCAGCGTTTTATCCGGGGCGTATCTTTGGGGCGCTCGAGCTTCCGTCAGGTCAAGCTCGGTCGGGATCAGTATTTTCTCATGGGCGACAACCGCACCGTGAGCGCGGACTCTAGACTCTACGGGCCGGTGCCTTTCGTGTCGATTGCCGGGCGGGCCACGGCGGTTGTCTGGCCGCTCCAGCGGCACGGGCACAGCAACCTCCGGGAGCTAAACCCGCCCGAGCCGTTTGCGGCTCTGGCGCCGTAGTTCCCAGAAGCCCTGAAAGTTGACGAGAAAGTGCGCGACGATGCCAGGCCAGAGGCTGCCGCTCATCTGGGCGGCGTAGCCGAGCGCGAGGCCGGAGAGCGCGGCGTAGACCATAGAGCTCCAGGCGCGGCGCGGCATCGGGTGGAGGAGGCCGAAGACGAGCGCCTGGCCCCAGACGCCGACGAGGCTCTGGAGCGCTCCGCGAAAAAAGAGTTCCTCGGCGGTAGCCGTCAGGGTTGCCAGGAGAAAAGCCTCGAGCCCCGAGGGGCGCAGCCAGCCGAGAGTGTGTTCGAGCAGACGTGATGCGGTGCGAAACGACGGCAGCAGGCGCTCGAGCAGCCACGCGCTGCCGAGTAACCCCACCGTCAGCACCAGCGTGGTCAGTGCGAGCAGCGGCAGCGCAGCGCGGGGTCCGAGGTCTACCGGGAAGAAGTAAAGCCACAGTGCCCCCAGAATGCCCGTCGCGAGGCTCGGTATGAACGGTAGAAAGCGTTTCCCTTTGCGGTTCATGTGTTTGGGCATGACTGCAAAAATGCTTCTACGTCGCGGCGTCGCCGCAGCCTCACGACGTGCTTGTCGCTCAGGGACGCCAGCTTCTCGAGCAGGGCCGGGCGCTGCCGGACCGGGTAGTGCCAGACCCAGCGCAAAAACTCGCCCGTCAGGCGTTCCTCGCACCCTTCGGTCATATCGGGCCGGACCTGTTT
>JBMDWS010000409.1:0-2434 GCA_048594695.1 Truepera sp.
TACGCCTGGGCCGAAAACCGGCAGTTCGTCGAGAATCCCAGAACTGGCGCGATGCAGGTCGTGCAGATCGAAGAGCGGATCGAAGAGATCGTCCGGCATATCGTCCGAGAAGTCGAACGGGAAGCGCCGCTTTTCGCGCACTTCGATCGCGACTACCTGCTGGCGCTAGGCGTGCCTGAACGTTGGCTCGACGCCGTGCAGAGTGTCGGGGACACGGGCTTTTACGAGCTGCTCGACCACCTGCCCCAGGAGGCGAGCGAGAACCTCATGAAGCTCGCCGACGGGCAGCCGGTGCCACGCCCCGAGCCGGTTCAGGGCGACCCTTTCCTACACCCGGACGCTCAGCGTCACTTTCGGGTCCTGGGAGACGACCAAGAATTGCTTACCCGGGCATTGGACGCGCCGTGGGAAGCTTGGATCGTTTTCTTACACCCTTCGCAGCAGGAGGCGGCGAGCAAAATGTACAGTGGCCCAGCCAAACTTGCGGGGGGCGCAGGGACGGGCAAAACTGTAGTTGCGCTCCACCGGGCGGTGCGGCTGAGTCAAAAGACGCCAGGGGCAAAGGTCTTGCTGACCACCTTCTCCCGCACCCTGGCGGCGCGCCTGGAGCAGCAACTTCGGTTGCTCGAACCCACCAAGCCCTCCGTACACGTCGAGCACCTTCACCGCCTAGCCGTGCGGCTCTGGCAGCAATGGAACCGAAAGCCCTTTCGGCTGCTTACTGAGCAGGAGCTTAATACCCGGCTCACCAAACTGAGCACGGGCGAGCTGAGCCTGGAGTTTCTAAGAGCCGAGTGGGAGGGGGTCGTCGCACCGCACGGCGTCCACTCGTGGGAAGCGTACAAGACCGTACCGAGGGCGGGACGGGGTGTGCCGCTTGGGTTGCGGCAGCGCAAGGCCGTCTGGGAGGTACTAGGCGCTTTGAAGCGTGACCTCGAGGTCGAAGGAATCTACAGTTTCGAGGGACTCTGCGCGGCCCTAAGCGAAAGCCTCGAGGCGGACGACAGGGCGCCCTTCGATCACGTCGTTGCCGACGAGGTGCAGGACTTCGGCCCGGCAGAGCTGCGACTCCTGAGGGCGCTCGCCAAACCTGCTCAAGATGACCTTTTCCTGACTGGCGACCTAGGTCAGCGCATCTATAAGGCGGGCTCGTCGTTTCTGGCGTCCGGCATCAACATCAGGGGACGGTCGAGCATCCTGCGACTTAACTACCGCACCACCGAGCAGATCAGGCGCTATGCCGACGCACTCCTCCCAGGGAGTCTTGTGAGCGAAGACGACGAAGGCGAGTCGCGGGCGACGGTGTCGCTCCTGAGTGGTCCTGCACCCGAAGTGCTGGCGTTTGCCTACCCACACCAGGAGACGCAGAGCCTGGCCGAAAGGCTGCGATATTACCTGAAGAGCGGCTATGCGCCGCGCGACATCGCAATCTTTACACGAACGCGGTCGGTGCTAGACGAGCGTGTCCTGCCAGCATTGGAACTCGCCGGGGTGAAGGGGGTAATGCTTAGTGACGACGCGCCACCAGAGCGAGAGAATGTCTCGCTTGGCACCATGCACAGAGCTAAGGGGCTCGAGTTCCGCGTGGTGATTGTTGCAGGTTGCGACGCCAACCAGTTGCCGCTCGCTTCGGTTGTGCGGACCCTTGCTGACACGGCTGAGAGGTCAGCTTTTCTAGAGCGTGAGCGAAACCTCCTGTACGTGGCGTGTACAAGGGCAAGAGAACAGCTTGTCCTGAGCTATGTGGGTGCCCCAAGCTCGCTTGTCGCGGAACGCTAGTAGGGGTGAAAGGTGTCAGGCGTAGGAATTTGTTTGACCTTAACAAGCTGAATCTGCGCCATGACCAGCCTCCTTCAAAATAAGAACTTTGTAACAGGTATGGGTATCTACCTGTCATTAAACTATCCCTCGCAATTTCCCTAGCTTAAGAACAAGAGCCAGTAACAGCGAAAGAGTATTCAGCTCAAGAAAAAAGCTCCGGGACTAGTTTCCAAGTCCAAGATGGCGAAGTTACCCTGGCAAGCTTGTTGGAGTTAACTTATCAGCATCTGCAGCCTACACCTTAGACGGCGGGTGATTTTCTGGTAGTACGCGGCTGTACGGCGGCTTAATTTGAGCACAGGGTAAGGGCTAGGTCGGTTAATACTGTGACGTCTTCGAGGTCACGTCCCCGCTTGAGAATAGCCTCCACGCTCGGGTAGATGTCTTCCGCAGCGCGGTTTAAGGCGTAACTGTCACCACCATATTTGACAATAGCCATGCTGGACTGTTCACAAGCGAGCGTCACAGCGTCGATGCGTAACGGCCACTCATCCTCACCGATAATTTTGGGCGTCACAATAGCGTTGGCAACGGCGCGCGCGTCGTCACTAGCTAGAGAGGTGAGGGTAATGTCGACAGAGGTGTCCTCAGGAACACGGAACTCGCCTTGTGC
>JBMDWS010000041.1:0-30553 GCA_048594695.1 Truepera sp.
CATTGGTGCGGGTCTGAGCGCGCTTGCCTGAATAAATCAGAGAGAGGTGGGCTGCCCTGCGCGGGTGAGGGTGGCTCTGCGCTGCTCTCCCGTGGGCTCGAGGCGAAGCGTCAAAGCGTCGGGAAAGAGCGGTGCTAAGGCTTCCCCCCATTCGACGGCGACGAGCCGGGCACGCTCTAAGTAATCCTCGAGGCCGAGGTCCAGGAGCGTTTCGGCGTTCGGCAGGCGATAAGCGTCGATGTGGACGAGCAAGCCCTCGGGTGTGGGATATTCGTGAATCAGGGTGTAGGTCGGTGAGCTGATCTGCGCCGCCGAGCCGAGCGCCCGCCCGAGCGCCTGCACCAGCGTCGTCTTGCCCGCGCCGAGGGGGCCGACGAGCAGGAGCAAACCGCCTGCCGGGATGTGGGTGAGCAGCGTGCGAGCCAGAGCGTCGGTGTCGTCCAGGGACCGGAGCGTGAGCGCCATGAGGTCCAGTCTAACGGGCGATTCGGTGCTACTCGAGAAGCTCGAGCAGTTCGGGTAGCGAGTCCTCGAGGTGTTGCCGCGCCGCCCCACCCCAGGTCGGGGCGCGGGTGACGAGCACGAGGCTGCGCGCACGGGTGAGCCAGAGGGCGACCAGCGTGCTTTCAGGGGTCTCGAGCGTCAGGTTGGTCGCTGCGCCCTGCTCGAGTGCCGTGCCCAGCGTGTCGGCGCGGCGTTTGGCCAGCCGCACCGCGCGTTGCAGGGTCTTGGGATCGCTGGGCAGGGTTCCGGCGACCAGCGTGTCGGCACTCTCGGTAAAGAGCGCGAGCCCGGTAATACCTTCGTGTTCGGCCTGCCGTGTCAGCCAGCTCTGCAGCGGGACACTTGTCTGGGGCGTGGCTAGGGCCGGAGTCACCAGAATAGAAGCGCCCGCAGCTGGCGTCGTGTTTGGAGGTGTACGTGGGACCGTGCTCGAGATCGACCTCAGTGCTTCGTCTCGAGCTGTATCCGGGGTCACAGTGGACGCATGGCTTGATTCCTGGGCGGGTGGGGCTGTGGGGCTCAAAAAACCCAGCACGTCGTCGAGCATCTGGTCTTCGATCAGCTGCGTGGCAACGCTGCGGGCCGCGGTAGCTTCTGCCTGAAGGGTATGAACAAGGTTTTCGGTCGTTTGCAGATTGCTCTCGATCTCGGACTGCCGTTTGGGAGAGACCCGGTGAACCGCGCCGATCTGCATGCTTAGCGATTGCAGACGCCAGCGCAGAGAGAGCGCGTCCTCCGAGGTGAGGTGCAGGAGCGGGGCAGCGGCGGCCTGAACCCGTTCTAGCCGCGCCATAAAACTCTCGGCGTTCTGGGCCTGTTCAGCCTGGGCCTGGGTGACGAGCGCCCAGCCTTCGCTCATATCTGGCAGTTCCAGACCTTTGCCGAGGGCGCTTCGTACCTGGGCTACAAACGCGGTAAGGGCCTGAGTGGTGGGACCAGGCACATCGCGGAAGGCGGCGGCTTCGGTCTCGAGGCGGTGAAACTCGCTTAGCTCGGTGCCGCCACGCGTTCGGGCAAAGTCGCGCAGCTGCTGGACGTCGGTCGCGGGGGGCAGAGCTGTCTCGAGAATCTTGAGGACGAGCGTCAGGAGCTGCTGCTCCTCAGGGCGTTCGCTGCGCGTGAGCTGTTCGCTAAATTCCGTCTCGAGGCGGACGCGAAGCGCTTCTGCAGTTTGGGCAAGCTCCTCGCGCAGGGTGGGCAGTGCGTCTTGTAGCAGGGTTTCCTGACGGAGGAGGCCCTCGTAGTCGTCCAGCCGTTTGGTGAGTGCAGGCTCGAGGTCCGCCAGGGCGCTGTAGGTCTCGCGCAGGGCGCGCAAGTCGCGCTCCTCGTCGCTCAGGCGCTGAAGCTTGTCGGCGCGCAGTTCGCTGGCAAGTTTGTGGGCACGCTCGATCTCTGCCGGAACGCGCTGATGCGCGTCTTGAGCCGAGCGGATGAGGTCGAGCAGGTTGGCGAGCCGCCTCACTTTGGTGCTGCTAAGGGCTTTACTCGTTTCCAGCGAGGCCTCGAGAATCGCGAGTTCGCGGGCTTGCAGCGAGAGCTGATCGCTCAGCTTTTGTTGCAGCACGCTGAGTTGCGCCTGCGCAGCACTAATCAGATCGGTGGCGTCGAGCCCGTCCTCGTGTTTACTCTCGATCAATGACAGCTGAGCACGGAGCTTTTGGGTTTCGCTCCACTCGAAATAGATGTTAAACGGGCGCAGTGCGTCCCTGAGCAGCTCGAGTGCCTGTGCCTGACCCTCGGGGCTCAGGGTGCGCGTGTCGACCGGAACGCGCCTCAGACCCGCGATAATGTTTTCGACAGCGTCTGCAGCCGCGTTGCTGCCCTGCGCCCGGGAGAGGCGAGGCAAGATGAGTTTTTCGACGATGGTAATGGCATCTTCGAGCGTCAGCGTGTCCTGCGTCTTGCCGAGTGTCGCCAAACCCTCGTGGAGAGCCTGTGACACGACGCGGGGCGGGAGGAAACTCTCGAGTTCACGTACAGCGGTCTGATAGAGGGCGTTCGCCATGGGTTAGAAGTCTTCATCCCAGTTGAAGCCGCCCGGGCTGCTTAGCGTCGCGCTGGAAGATGCCCCGGCAGGCGTACGGGTGGTGGGTGCAGCCTCCAGGGTCGTCGTACTGGGAACGGCTTCGGGTACGGGCTGGCTGTGCGCGGTGCGGCGGCCCAAGAGCACCAGGAGCCCGGCAACGAGCGCGAGCAGAAGCCAAACATCCTGCACGAGCGGGTTGCCAAAGAGCGAATAGCGTGCGCCCTGAGCCAGCACGGGCAGTCCCACGAGTGGGGCGAGTTCGTTACCCAGCGCGATGAGCCCTTCCGCAAGTACGGGCAGGAGGAGGAGGAGGGTTGCGAGATTCTGAGCTGGTGACGCGGCGATTGTTGCGAGCAGCAGCACGCTGCCAACGAGGGCTAGCAGCCCGGCAGCGATCAGCAGATAGCCGCGCACGGTGTCGGTCAACAGGGGTGCAGAACCTGAACTCTCTTCGGTCGTAGGTAGGGTCGTGGCTGGCGCAGGTGTAACTGTTTCGGTTGTGGCTGGCGCTGACGTCACTGGCGCTGATGTGTCCAGTGCTGCCGCGTCTCCTGTACTTTCGGCAGATGTACCTTCGGCGGCGGCTTCCGCTGTCGGCGCTGCGGCCCGAGGGACTGGCTGGCTCGCCAATTCGGAATTCGGAGCCGCCGCCTGAGTTTCATCGTTGGCGCCGGGAGTCGTTGCTGCAGCGTTCTCGGCAGGTTGTGCAGGTGCTTGCAGGGTCCGCTGGGTCGCCGTGATGGCACTCTGAAAAGTCTCGAGCTGTGTCTGAAGGGTGCCGAGGTTGGCTTCTATCGACTCCCCAGCGATAAGCGCTTGGATAGCGTCGACGAGGTTCGTCTGGGCGTTGGCCGGGAGTCGGGGTGAGTCCTGGATCAGGAAGACGTGGCTGTAGAGTTGCGCCAGGACCTCGTAGCGAGCATCGCGGTCGCTTTCGGGCAGGGCGCGAAGATTCTCCAACTGTTGCTGGCTGCGGACCGCGAGCCGTTTTTCGAATGTGAGTTGCAGGGCTCTGGCGCTATTTTGTGTTGTTTGGGGGGGCGCAAACTGCGGGGGGGTCAGCTCGAGGTCACGTCCGAGGACGCCGAGAAGCTGCCGCGCCTGTGCCCCATTGCCGTCCTGCGCCTGGGTCAGAGCTGCCTCATAGAGGCTCCGCTCGAACCCGCCGTAAAGAACGGCTCCCTGTACCCTGAGGTCGGTAGGGCTGGCGTTGATGATGGCCTGCTCGGCGCGGTCGAAGGTGCTTGCAAGGCCCTGACTCAGCGTGCTGCCGAGCGCCTCACCTAGAGGCACGAACGCCTCTCGCGCTTCTCTCAGACTGTCGAGACTGGCAACGGCGTCGGTAGGGGCCGCCTCGATACTGGCCTCGAGCGCAGTTCGGGCGCGGGTGTAGGCGTCTAGCGGCGTCTGGGCCGAAGCCAGGGCGGAGGTCAGTCCAAAGGCAAGCAAGACCAGACGCAGAAGTAGGTTTAGAGAACGGTTCACGGTTTCTCCCTCCCTATGTCCGCACGGTATCTCCTGATCCCAACAGTATTGCAAAAGTGGCTCGAGGCGGGGGCGAACAGCATAGCTTTTCAAGCATAGCGGGCCGCTTGACGGTGCCGTGTGAAATATCGCTATGAACCGCGCTGCGTGAGGTCCCGAGCGCCCTCCGCCCTCTTGCGAGCCGACGCGCGGGCCGCTGATCGGTGAGAGATTCGTGTTACATTCTGACCATGCTCCGAACAGTAGTGCCTTGGCTTTGGGACGCTTCGACCGTGTGGGCCGGTAAGACGGGCTCGGTACACCTGATATTGCCTACGGGTGAGCTTCCTGCCTCGTCGCCCGCGCCCTTGTGAGCGCCGACGTGCCTGCTCAGCGCCCCGGCCTCCTGTTTGTCATGACAGGTGCGTCGGGTGTCGGAAAGGATACGATCCGGCAAGCGGCCCTGCCAACGATCGAAAATCTCTATTTCTCGATCTCGGCCACTACCCGGGGGCGACGTCCCGGCGAGGTACACGGCAAGCAGTACTTTTTTTACGAGAAAGCCGATTTTGAGCGTCTCATCGCCGAGGACGCACTGCTCGAGCACGCCGAGTATGTGGGCGACTACTACGGAACGCCCACAGCGCCGGTCACCGAGGCACTGGTTCAGGGCCAGGATGTCCTTCTGGAGATCGAACTCGCCGGGGCTCGCGAGGTCAAGCGCCGCAGACCCGAGGCCATCATGATCTTTATCGCGCCGCCCAGCCTGAGCGAACTCGAGCGCAGGTTGCGCGGGCGCGGTACGGACTCCGAGAGCCGTATCCAAAAGCGTCTCGCGCGTGCCCGCGAGGAGATCCGCGCCGTGCAGGAGTTCGATTACGTAGTCGTCAACGACACGCTGCCGAGCGCTGTGCGCGACTTTTCCAGTATTATCTACGCCGAACGGGCGCGCACCCGACTGTTGAGCCGTCGCGACATCGCCGGATTCTTGCGTGAGTTGTAAGCTGTTCTTTTGTAGGGTGGGCATGTTTGCGGCATAGTAAAAAAGCGTTTGTTCGCCCCTGAATGTGACTTGACTTAAGGAGACAACCATGGCCCAAGAAGGCTTCGATACCCTAATGAGTCTGACCGAGTCGCGTTACCGACTCTCGATGGTGGTGGCGCGCCGCGCCGCGCAGCTCAAGGTCGGCATCCCCTCGGTGCTGCCCAAAGACGAAGTGCCCCAAACCCGCAACACCGTGACCATCGCCATGAAAGAGCTCGAGGAGCGCGCCGGGGTGCGCTGGGGTAACGACCTGCCGAGCACCGACGAACTCAAGAACCTCATCGAGCGTGAGCGCCGTGAGGAACCGAGCTCGTACAGCGTGTCGCGCCGCGCCTTCGACGACGAGGACGAGGATTAGCCTGATCGCTCTGCCCGCTGGCGCGTGCGCGTAATCGTCGCCGCCTCGGGCGGTGTGGCGGCGCTCAAGACCCCCTCGCTCCTGCGGCGTCTGCGCGAGGCAGGGCACGAGGTCCGGGTAGCCGCGACCGACGACGCGCTGAGGTTCGTGACCCCTCTTTCTCTGGCTCTAGGGGCCGGGGGTGAGGTTTTCGACAGAGAAGCCTGGTTTCGGCCCGACGGCGCGGCGCGGCATATCGCGCTGGCCCGCTGGGCCGATCTTTTGCTCATCGCCCCGACAACCGCCGACGCGCTCGCGAGCGCAGCCACCGGTCGCGCCGACGATGTCATCGGCGCACTTGTTCTCGCGGGGGTGCCGCGCGTGCTCTGGGTTCCGGCGATGAATACTGCCATGTGGACGCACCCGCTGGTGCAGCGCAACCTGGAAACGCTGCGCGCCCTCGGGCACGGCGTTGTTCCGCCCGCTGAGGGACCGCTTGCGGCGCAGGGCGAAGGTTCCGGCCTGGGCCGGATGCCTGAACCCGAAGCGATCGTCGCGGCACTCTCGAGTGAGCGGCTCCCGGGGACTGGAATTCCAGGTGGCGTGCGCTTTGGCATGGAACCGCTCCGGGGGCGGCGGGTGCTCGTTTCTGCCGGGCCGACCCGCGAATATCTCGACCCGGTGCGCTTTATCTCGAATCCTTCGTCGGGCAAGATGGGCTTCGCGGTCGCGGAAGCGGCCAGGGACCAGGGCGCGCAGGTAACGCTCGTTTCCGGCCCCGTGGCCCTTCCAGCCCCACCTGGCCTCGAGCTTGTCGCCGTCGAATCGGCTGCCGAGATGCTCGCTGCCCTGCAAGCGCACTTCGACGCCTGCGACCTGCTGGTCATGAGCGCCGCGGTCGCCGATTGGCGCGCCCCTGTCGTCAAGGAGGAAAAGGAAGCCAAGGCTGGGGAAAGGCAGATGCTCGAGCTCGTTCGCACGCCCGATATCCTTGAAACGCTCGCGCAGCGAAGAGGCTCGCAGGTGATGGTGGGTTTTGCCATGGAGACGCATCAGGGTGTGACGCGGGCAGCCGACAAGGCGCGGCGTAAAGGGCTCGCTTTCATCTGCCTGAACTACCCTACACAGGTGGGCTCGGCATTTGGCGGCGACGATAACGAGGTCACGATTGTGACGCCTGCGGGCGAGGCCGAGACCTTGCCACGCATGAGTAAACGGGCCGTCGCCGAGGTGATTCTGGCACGGGCCGAGGCGTTGCTGCCGCCCTCTGCCCCTTTTTCCAGCTAGAGCATGTTCGGGAAGCTCAGCGTCCATGCACACGCGCCTGATATAGTGAATAATTATGCCGAGTAAAGAGTATAGGCAACGGCTCATCGAAGAGCTCGTCGAGAAAGAATTCATTGCCACGCAGTCCGAACTTGCCGAGCAGCTTGCCGCCAAGGGAGTAAGGGTGACGCAGGCAACTATCAGCCGCGACGTCAACGAGCTTCGCCTCGTGCGCCTGCCCGCTGGAGACGGGCAGCACCGCTACCGTGCCACACCGTTGGCTGCACAAGAGGACGTCCTCGGCGAGCTCAAGCAGCGCTTCAAGCTTTTTGTTCGTAACGTGGACCGGGGGGAAAATATCATCGTCATCAGCACCGACGAAGGGCACGCTACCGGAATCGCTTACGTCATCGACAAGCTCGAGCGCGACGAGATCATCGGCTCGCTGGCGGGGCAAAACACCATAATGGTCGTGACCCGCAGCACCGCTGACGCCGAAAAGGTACTCGGCGAATTCGAAAGTCTGCTCGAGTGAGTCTGCTTTTTAGGGGTCTCGCTCTTATCTGTCTGCTCCTCGGATCGTGGGCGGCAGCGGCGCCGCGAGTCGCGGTTTTTCCCTTCAACAGTCGTGATCCCAATCTGGGACTTGCCGTTGCCGATCGCCTGACCCACGCCCTCGCGGTGCCGAGTCTACCGCCGGAGCTGACGCTCGGGCTGGTGCCTCCATACGTGCTGCAGGACGGACGCTTTATCAGTCCACTTTCGCTTCTGGGGCAGGACCAGACCGGTAGCGAGAGCGCGGCAGCGCTCCTGCGCGAACACCTGAACGTCGAGGTCGCGGTGACCGGGCGAGTGCGTTTGGGGGACGAGGGGCTCGAGCTGAGTCTTTTCGTGGCACAGGCCGACAGTACGCGGCGCTTTCTCTTCCGTGCACCTGAAACCGCGCCGGCACAGCTCGTTTCGCAGGCGCGTGCGGCGCTGACGATCTACGCGGGGTTACCCGTCGACCCGGACGCGCCCCTGTCTCTTGACCTCTCCTCTCCCTACGGTACCTTTATCGGTGGGCTGGCGAGCCTGGCGAGCGGCGCGGCGGCAACAGCCTTGCCCCGGCTCGAGGAGGCTGCCCGGGTGCCGGGCGCAGAGCCGCGCTGGGAACGCCGCGCCGCCGCCCTGCGCGCCGTTTTGGCGGGCGAGCCGACGCCGCAGACACCCCTTCTGGCGGGCGTGGTCGGGCTCAATGCGGAGACGTTCGACGCGCGCGCGATTCGCCGCGCCTTCGCACCCAGCCCACTCCCTCTGGCAAGGTTGTGGGACGCGCTCTTGGCGGTTCAGGCAGGGGACACGTCCGAGGCGCGGCAAAGCCTGATCGCACTGCAGGCGCTGAACTACCCCTACGCCGACATCGAGCGGGTCCTTTTCGACCTGCGTGACGAGAACGCCGTGCAGAATGCCGAAGCCAGCCTGAGGGGGCTCCTGCGCACCCAGCCGGACGCACTCGCTGTGATGGTCGGAGGGCTGTTCGTCGCGCAGACGCTCGGCAACGGGGCGCTCGAGACGGACATTGCGACGCGCCTGACCCGTCGCCTCCCGGAATTCGCCTACGCCTACGAGCGCCTCTCGCAGACAGCCTTCGACCGAAACGATCCGCTGGCTGCCGCGATTGCCCTCAAGACCGCGACGCGGCTCGAGCCTGGGAGCAGTCTCTACTGGACGAACCTGGGCTGGGCCTATTACCTGCTGGGCGCTTTGGACGAGAGCGAAGCCGCTTCGCAGCGGGCCACCGAACTCGACGACAACGACTTTATCGCGCGCTACAACCTGGGATTGGTTCAGGTGGTTACGGGACGGCTCGAGGTGGCAGTACTGACTTACGAGGCCGCAACGTCCCGCGATCTTTTGGGTGATAACACGCTCGACCCGGCTGCAACCGACGATCTACGCCAGGCACTGACGCGCTATCCGGACGAGCCTGGTATCCGCTATGTGCTGGCGCTTCTCTATGAGATGAGCGGACGTCTCGATGCTGCTGCAACCGAGTACGCGCGCTACGCTGCGACTGCCCAAGATGATTTCGCCGCACTTGCCGAGAGGCAGGCTGAGGTGCTGCGGGCGCCCCCGCCCCCCATCGAGATCAGCCGGGGTGCCCGCCTCGGGGTCGGCCCCGAGGTGCTGAGCCTGCCAAACTATGTGTCTGGTGACCTGCTCTACCCGCAGTTCGAAATCTCGACGCCGGGCGACGAGGTTTCGACCCCGTTCGAGGTGCATCTGCGCCTGCGCGACGCTGCCGGAAAGATTCTCACCGAGGGGGTCAGCACCGAACGCACACCGCTGCCACCCGAAACTGTCGCTATCGAGATCACCAACACCTCGCTCGAGTTGCCCGAGGCCCTTCAGTCGGGACGCTACGGCCTCGAGATCACGGTACGTTCACGCGGGCGCGAGGCTCGGGTTACCTTGCCCCTACGCGTCGCGGCCGGCCGCGTACCGCTGGCACGGCGGCTGTTGGGACGGAGTATTACGCTGCGGGACGCCGTTTCCGGTCAGCCACTCTACAGCGATCAGGACGCAGCCGCTTCCTGGACGAGCGACC
Source organism: Truepera sp. (assembly GCA_048594695.1). Classification (GTDB taxonomy): domain Bacteria; phylum Deinococcota; class Deinococci; order Deinococcales; family Trueperaceae; genus Truepera. The sequence goes on from JBMDWS010000041.1 coordinate 9,233, forward strand.
GTGCGCTTATCGGCACGTTGCTGGGCGAGCTCGAGCGCAGTGCCAGCGCCGCTGCCGAGACGCTCCCTGAAGTCGGCGTGGGGCGTTTTGCGGGGCAAACGGGCGACGTGCTCTTCGACTCGAGCCGCCCCCAGGACGTTCGCGACTTTTTAGGCTATCTACTGGCCGCTGCACCCGGCACCGACGCGTCTTTTGCCGATCTCTACGCCAACTGGGCGCTCGAGGGTGCGCCCACGCCCTAGGGGGTTGTCTGCCTGCCCCGGAGCCCCGGCAACCCGGCACTCAGGGTTAGGGATCGCGGACCAGGGGGGAACCGTAGGGCTGCCCGTCTAGCGTCAGAGAAAAGGTTAACGGTCCGCTCGCAGTCGTCAGGTAGACCCCCGAGAGGGTAAGACCCGTCACACGCTGGTCGCGCATGAGCACGTCGCTGCTCCCGGCTGCCGTGGTGACTGTAACGGTCGCGCGCGCCCCGAGCCTTTCGGGTCCGAGGAGCCAGCTGTATTCGGCGCGGCGCACGCTGCCGGAGGTTTGAGGCGGGTTTGGGGGAGAGGCGGCAGCCTGGTTGACTGTTACATCGATGCGGTTTTGCAGCGCGGCACCCGGCGCAGGCCGCTGCAAGACGATGCCAGGGGGCAGCTCGGGCGTATCGACCTCGGCGGCTTGAACCACGCTGAGACCCTGGTTACGGGCCTGGAGCTGCGCCTCGGCGAGGCTGAGTCCGATCAGGTCGGGTGTTTCGTTTGCGTCTCCTGGGACTGTGCTCTCTGCTGCGACGCTCAGGCGCAGCAGCGCGCCGAGCGGAACGCCGATAAACGGTTTGAGATTCTGGTCGAGGACCGTACCTGCGGGTGCGTCGGTGCCCTCTGTGAGATCCTGGCTGATCGCACGCCGGGGGAAACCCGCCGCCTCTGCCAGGGTGAGCGCGTCCTCGAGCCCGAGACCGCTAAGGTCGGGCAAAAACGTCTTGGGCGCGGCTGGGCCTGTACTCAGGAGCACCTGAACGGCTGCCCCCTGAACCGCTTCGGCGGTGGCGGACGGTGCCTGGGCAACGACCGTCCCAGCCCCGGCGCGGTTGGCCACGCGGGCCACGTCACCGAGTTCAAAGCCTGCTCGCTGCAAACTGTTCTGGGCCGCTGCGAGGTCTTTGCCGACGAGGCTCGGGACCGTTTGGGGTGCGCGCCCTGCACTGAGAGCGTAGGAGACGCTCAGCGTGCGCCCCGGACGGAGAAGGGTATCGACACCGGGATTGAGGTCAATAACCGTGCCGGGTGTGCGGGAAGATTCGAGTGCTACTGCTTCGGTGCTAAAACCTGCCCGGTAGAGGCGCTCGAGGGCTTGCCTAACAGGCTCGCCGCGCACGTCCGGCACACTGACGAGGTCGCTTCGGAGGCTGCGCTGCACCCCGACGAGCACGAAGAACACGCCGAGCAGCGCCAGAACCGCGCCGACAGCCCATGGGCGAAATGCTGCCCACCCCCGCCGGGTCAGGCTTATCCACAGGTTATCCACAGGGTTGGCGGGCGTCGCCGGGTGCGTGCTCGGCGCGACAACCGCGTTACCGACCTCTCGCTTGAACGGTAGATCGAAAACCTTGCCGGGCGTCGAGGGGTCGGCGCATACCTGAGCACCTTCGAGGGCTCGCCCGTGCCGCTGCAAAATACGACGGATGGTGTCTAGTCGTTCGGGTTCGGGTGACGCAGCACTCTCGGGCATGTGCCAGGCCACGTAATACGCACCGGGCCGGGCGACGAGGTCGTAGATCGCGGCACAGCTCTCACGTCGCAGTTCGCGCAGGAGCAAGCGGTAGTGCTCGAAGTCACGCTCCTCCTCCGCCCCCTCGAGGTCGTACCAGGTGATGCGCAGGGCTGTGCCGTCCGGCGCCGTTGCCATAAAGAGCGTCGTGTGTGCGCCGAGTTCTCGCTCCGAGGTGATTTCGTACTTGCCGTCTAACACGCACTGTCATCTTATGACGGCGGCGTGGGCCGAAGATAAGAATGCTGCCAAGAAAAAAGCGCGGGACACTCCCGCGCTTCGACGTGTTTCGTGGAGCCTGCTAGCTGCGCGGCCCTTCGGGTGCCGGACGCGGGTCGATAGTCGGGGTCGGGCGCTCATTGCGGCGCTGACGCTCGTTCTCGGCGGCGCGCTGTTCGGCAGCGGCGACGCGCCGCTCGGCTGCCTCGGCCTCGGCGATGATCATCGCGGTAATCTCTTCGGCGCTGTCTCCCTCTTTAGCGCGTTCGTGGGCCTGAGCGACGAGCGTACCGTCGACCGTTTCCCGGGCCAGGAGCGCCTTGGCGACACCCTCGACAGCGACCCAGTTTTCATCGATGAGGGTCTGGGTCTGGGCGTAGGCATCCTCGAGGATCTTATTGACTTCGTTTTCTAGCTCGCGGGCGGTCTCTTCGGAGAAGTCCTTGCGGCGGCTGATCTCGCCCCCGAGAAAGACCGGACCCTGGTCGGAACCCCAGGCCACGAACTCTTCGCCCCCCATACCGAGGTCGAAAACCATCTGCTTGGCCATGTCGGTCGCCTGCTTGAGGTCGTTCGACGCGCCCGAGGAGATCGTCCCGGTGAGTCGCTTTTCGGCGACGCGGCCCCCGAAGGCGACGACGAGCTGCTGCTGAAAACGCTCACGCGAGAAGAACATCTCCTCTTTGGAGAGCGGGGCCATAAAGCCACCCGCCCCGCCCCGCGGCATGATCGTGACCTTGCGGATATGCCCGAGCTCGGGCTGCGCGGCGAAGGCGATCGCGTGACCGGACTCGTGAAAGGCCAGGATGTTGCGCTCTTTTTCGCTGGGGATCAGGGAACCGCGCCGGAGTCCGAGCACGATGCGGTCGAGGGCCTCGTTGAAGTCTGCCCAAGAGATGATCTGCTTGCCCGTACGTGCCGCGATGAGGGCCGCCTCGTTGGTGAGGTTCTCGAGGTCGGCCCCGGAGAACATCGGGGTCGCGCCGGCGAGGCGCTCGAGGTTGACGTCCCCGGCGATAGGTTTGTTGCGTACATGGACGCGCAGCACCTGCTCGCGTTCGCGCTGGGTCGGCAGACCGATGGTCACCTGACGGTCGAAGCGGCCCGGGCGGAGGAGCGCCGGGTCGAGGATGTCGGGTCGGTTGGTCGCGGCGATGATGATGACCGACGTGTCCTTCTCGAACCCGTCCATCTCCGAAAGGATCTGGTTCAGGGTCTGTTCGCGTTCGTCGTGACCGCCGCCGATACCTGCACCACGCCGCCGCCCGATCGAGTCGAGCTCGTCGATGAAGATGATGGCTGGGCTAGCTTTGCGCGCTTCCTCGAAGAGATTGCGCACGCGGCTCGCGCCGACGCCGACAAACATCTCCATGAATTCGGAGGCCGAAACGGTCAAAAAGGGCACACCCGCTTCACCGGCGACGGCGCGTGCAAGGAGCGTTTTACCCGTTCCGGGCGGGCCGACGAGCAGCATTCCCTTGGGAATCTCCGCGCCGATACGCAAGTACTTTTGCGGGTTCTTGAGGAAGTCGACGACTTCCTTGAGTTCCTGCTTGGCTTCCTCGTGCCCAGCCACGTCCTCGAAGGTCGTCTTGACCTTGTTTTCACGCCCATAGGTTTTGGCCTTGGACTGCCCGAACTGCATGACCTGGCTCGGGCCACCCTGAGCGCGCATGAAAAAGAACCAGAAAAAACCGATGAGGAGAACGATCGGCAGGAACGAGATCAGAATGCCCAGCCACTGCGAAGGATTGCGGCCCTCGAAGTTGACCTTGTGTTCCTCGAGAAGCGGAATGAGGTTGCTGTCACCGACCGGGGTCGTCTGGAAGGAGCGGATAGCCGTCGTCTGACCATTTTCTTCGACCTGGGTTTCGGCCTTGAGTTCCCCGCGAATGCTGGTGTCCTCGATGACGACCGACGCGACCTTATCCTGGCGAACAAGATCGGTAAATGTCGAATAGCTGATCGACCCCGCCGCCGGGCGAGCATTGAACTGATTAAAGATCACGACCCCCAGAATGATCGCGATGACAAAAAACCAGGGGTTAAACGTTCGTTTCAACAGGTGCCTCCACGGGGCTTGCTGCGCCTGCCCGGAGTTCGCAGCGAAGGGTTAAAAGTGCGCCAGAAGCGTGAATGCCGGGCGTTCCAAGTAGAGCTATCCTAGCATTTTTGCGCTTTTGCACGCTGTAAGCTGCAGGACCAAAAGGGGACGCCGGAGAACGGCTGTCTCCGGCGTGTCTTTGACGAGGGTTGGACGTAGGTTGCGGGGTGGACGCGCTTACTCGAAAACGTAGTTTTTGGGCACCGTCACGACGCCGCGCTCACTCACCTTGAAGCCTCGCTTGCGGTCTTCCTCGAGGTCGACACCGATCTGTGTGCCTTCTTTGATCTTGACGTTTTTGTCGAGAATGGCGTTGCGAATGTGGCAGCGCCGACCGACCTCGCAGTTGTCCATCAGGACCGAGTTCTCGACTAGGCTGTGCGAGTGGACATGGACGCGCCGCGACAGGACCGAGCGCCGCAGCGTGGCACCGGAAATGATGACGCCCCCGGCGACGAGTGAGTTAAAAGCCTGTCCGCGCCTACCGTCCTCTTCGTGTACGAACTTGGCGGGCGGCGAGAACTCGGCGGACGTTCTCAGCGGCCAGTCGTAATTGTAGAGGTCGAACTCGGGTTTGACCGCAACGAGGTCCATGTTCGCTTCCCAGTAGGAATCGAGTGTACCCACGTCGCGCCAGTAGGTGTTGGGGCCACTCTCGCCGGGGATTGGGTTGCTGGCAAAATCGTACGCCATGACCTTATAGCCCTCTTCGATGGCGAGGGGCAGGACGTTGTGACCGAAGTCGTGACCGGACTCCTTGATGCTCGCGTCCTTATTGAGCAGCTTATTAAGCGCGCTGGTCGAGAAGATATAGTTGCCCATCGAGGCCAGCGCGTGGGTGCTGCGGTCCGGCATGGGCCTGGGGTTCTTGGGCTTTTCGTCGAATTCGGTGATGTTGTAGTTCTTGTCGATCTGCAAGCAGCCGAAGCGGCTCGCGTCCTTGAGCAGCGTCGGATAGGCGGCCACCGTGATGTCAGCCCCCGAGGCTTCGTGCTGCTCGATCATGTGGCGAATATCCATCTTGTAGATGTGGTCGCCGGAAAAGATCGCCACCAGGTCGGCACGGTTGTCCTCGACGAGTACCAGGTTCTGATAGACGGCGTCGGCAGTCCCCCGGTACCACTGCTCCCCGAGTTCGTCGTAACGCGACATCTGTGCCGGGGCCAAGGTGATGAAGTAGTCGCTCAAAAAAGTGCCGAAGCGCCAGTTGCGCTGGATATGGTCGGTCAGAGACTGCGCTTTGAACTGCGTCAGGATGTACATCCCGTAGATCTCTGAATTCATCATGTTGTTGAGCGCAAAGTCGATGATGCGGTACTTGCTGCCAAAGGGAACAGCAGGCTTGGTACGTTTGGAGGTGAGCGGCTCGAGCCTCGAGCCTTTCCCCCCTGCCAAAACCATACCCAGTACCCGCGTTTTTTTCTTGGTCGTCACAGCGTGTCCTTTCTTGCCGAAAGCATCTCGAGTGATTTTTACGCTTAACTTTACAAGCACTATAGCCTAGCAGGGCGCGTACGCCGCTATATCGCTGAAGTTGAGAGGGTGCGAGGGGATGAAATCCCTTATGAGTAGCCGGGGTGCGTACGGACGGGAACTCAACCCTTAGAATCGAGGCTACAGGCAACGCGCCGGGGCTAGAGGGGCTGCGGTGCTGGTGTAAAGGCCGTGAACCCTCGAAATTCCCTGAAAAGCGCCCTTGTCGTGACGCTTCTCAATCCTGATCTTAAAGAAGGCGGCGTACCATGACAGCCACGACCGAAAACATGCTTACCTCCGGGCCGAAACCGAGCCTGTGGGGCCTCGAGCCAAGTGCACTCCCGGCTCCCGAAGGCGAGTCTTATCGCCGCAAGCAGCTGGCCTCGTGGCTCTACGAGTCCGGTGCGCCGAGTTTTGCCGCCATGGGTAACCTGCCCAAGGCCTGGCGCAGCGAGCTGGAGGCGCACTACAGCCTGAGTCCTTTTGTCAAAACCGAACGTTTCGTTTCGCAGGACGCCTCGGTGCGCTACCTCTTTACCCTGGCCGATGGCAAGCAGACCGAGGCGGTGTATATGCCCTACAGCGGGCGCAAGACGCTCTGCCTCTCCTCGATGGTCGGGTGCCCAGCGGGTTGCGCCTTCTGCGCGACCGGTGCTCTGGGTTTCGGGCGCAACCTGAGCCGGGCCGAGATTGTTGGACAGATTCTGGTCGTGGCCCAAGAAGAGGGGTTTTCGCCCAGGGAGGTGCGCAACGTCGTGCTGATGGGCATGGGCGAAGCGCTCCTCAATTACGACAATGCGCTCGGCGCGATTCGTACCATGACCGATCCGCAGGCCCTAGACATGTCGCCACGTCGGATTACGCTCTCGACAGTGGGTCTCCCTCAGCGCATCCGCAAGCTTGCCGAAGAGAAGTTGCCGCTGGTGCTGGCGGTGTCCCTGCACGCGCCAGACGAAGAAACGCGCAAAACGATCATTCCCACTGCGCACGCGCACTCTATCGACGAGATCATCGCCTCGCTGCACGACTGGCAAGCCTCGGGTGGGCGGCGCGTCACCATCGAATACACGATGCTGGACGGTGTCAACGACGCCACTTGGCAGGCCGAAGCGCTCCGCGAGCGGCTCAAAGGGCTTGTCGTTCACGTCAACCTGATTCCCTTCAATCCCTGGGGGGCGTCTCGCTTTCGCTCGAGCCCGCGCCCGACCATCGAACGCTTCGAGCGGATTCTCCTGCGCGCCGGACTGTCGGTCTCGGTACGCTTCAGCCGGGGACGTGACGCAGGTGCGGCCTGTGGGCAGTTGGCGCTGACGCGGACATAAGGGGTCAACCTTCGGAATGCACGATTTAACACCGCCTGCCGGAGCGTAGCCTTACCATGCGGCTACGATGAAACGCCTCTCCCTTATCCTTTGCTTGCTGCTCGCCGGAAGCTTGACTGTGGCCCAGGAGGCTTCGCGGGCTGTGCAGAGCACCCCTGTTCGTCCTGCTCAGGTGCCTGTTGCAGACTGGCCTGCTGGCATGGTCAATGCGCTTAACCGCCTGCAGGCACGACTCAAAACCAATCCCGACGATCTCAATGCGCGTCTCGACCTCGGGCAACTGCGCCTCGAGACGGGCAACCTGGAGGCTGCCCGAAGCAACTTTCTCGAGGCTGTCGCACTCGACTATCTCTCTGCCGACGCTCACTTCGGCCTTGGCCTGACCGAGTACGCAGCCGGGAACTACCGCTCGGCCCTCTTCGAGTTCGGCGAGGTGACCCGGCTTTTCCCCGAGCGCTTCGACGGGCACTTCAACCGTGCTGTAACGCTCGCGCAGCTGCGCCGCTCCGAGGAAGCCGTGGCGGCCTTTCAGGAAGCGCTCGCGCAGGCTTCGCCTGAAGCAGGGCGCCAGGCACGGGCAAGTGCGCAGCTCGGGCTGGCCGGTCAGTTAGAGGCTCTGGGCCGTTTCGACGAAGCCGCCGACGCCTACGGCGCTGCACTTAACCTCTCGCGCCGCACGCCGGACCTGGTTCTGGCGCGCAGTGAAGCGCTTTACAAGGGGGGGCGCGGCCTCGAGGCCCTGCCCGCGCTGACCAGCCTCGAGGGTGTGGACAACGACTACCGCGCCAGTGCCCTCATTGCCGACATATACCTGCAAGCCAATCAGACGAGTTACGCGCTGAGCGCCCTGACCCGGGCGCAGCGCCGCGCCGCGGCGAGTGGTAACGCGACGGTCGAGGCCAATGTTCTCCTGCAACTCGGGTTATTGCAGCGGCGGCTCGGCAACATGTCCGCGTCTACAGCGGCCTTCAGGAAGGCGACTGCGCTCACGCCAGAATCCGGCCAGGCCTTTTACAACCTCGGGGTAAGTCTTATCGAGGGCGGGCAGCCCCAGGCGGCGCTCGAGCCCCTGCAAACCGCGCTGAGCGTCGAGCAGGCTCAGGGCAAGGTGGGTGGCGAGATCTATCTGGCACTTGCCACCGCGTACGACCAGCTTGGGCAAAACGAGGCGGCTCGGCGCAGCGCCGAAACAGCCCGTGAGCGCCTTGGCTCTCGTCCGCTCAGGCTCGACGCGCTCGCTATCACCGGGCGCGCCCTCTACCGCGAAGGCAACTACCGAAGCGCACTCATCGCGCTACGCGACGTGGCGAGCGCTCGCCCCAACGACCCGCAGGCGCTCCTCTGGGTAGGCCTTGCCTACTATCAGCAGGGCGACTACACCGAGGCTGCCAACTTCTACGAGCGCGCGGCGACGCTCGATCCGAACAACGCCGACGCTCGCCTCAACTTGGGCGCGGCTTACCTCGCCGACGAACGCTACAGCGACGCCGAAAGTGTCTACGGACTGCTGACCCAGCAAAACGCACAGGACGCCGAAGCGTTCTATAACCTCGGCTGGTCGCTCTTTTCGCAAGGACGCGGGGACGAGGCCGAGGTCGCCTGGACCCAGGCCGCCGACCTCGAGTACGAGCCTGCCCAGGCGGCGCTCAGTGAGTATTTCGGCGGTCAGAACCCATAAACACTTGGGGGCGCTCACGCGTCCCCGGCCCTTCTCACCGCTAATCCATATGCTCGCGGGGCATTTGGTCTTAGAATAAGGGCATGGATTGGATACGACGCAACTGGCCTGACCTGCTTATTGGCGTCGCGCTTGTCGCGGTTATCGCCATGATTGTCGCGACGCTTCTGAGCGGCGGCTCCCTACCTTCGCTTCTCAGGCGCAACACGGCTCCTGAAGTCTCTATCACCAACACCACGGTAGATCCTGAAACCCCTCAGACGCCGGAGGCTACTGGAACCAGCTCCCAGGCGACGGCGGGTACTGCTGCCAACGGTGACGCCAATAGCGGCAGCGCCGCACAAGGCGAGGAGTTCGACGTGTTTGTACCGGGAACGCCGGGAGCACCTGATACGGCGGCCCAGAACGACGGCGCTGCAACCGGGACGGCGGGTCAAGACACGACCACGCAGACTACGGCGGCCCAGAGTGAAGCGGCCCAGAGCTCGAGCACCCCAGAGGCCAATGGTGCCGCGAGCGTCAACGCGCCGCTGCCGGAGTCGGTCATCAATGGGGGGTTCCGGGTCGCGGCGGGCGCCGTGGACTCGAGAGACAGTGCGCTTGCTGCGGCCCAGACCTTTCGCGACGCGGGCTACACGGTCACAGTCGAACCACAGGGCAATCTCTACTTGCTCTGGATCGGGCCGTACGCCAGCGACGCGGGGGCGGAGCGGGTCGTGGCCCGCCTCAAGGCCGATGGGCTCGTTCCCGACGCCCTCGTCTACACATATGATCCCACTGAAAATGCGGTCACTGCCGGGAGTGCCGGAGCGAATGGCGCTGCAGGCAACGCGGCAAACGCAGATGCGGCGAATACAGGTGTGACAAATACAGGTACGGCGAATACAGGTGCCGGGACCGCGACGGGTACGGGGAGTAATGCTGCAACGAATACCGCTTCCAATCCTGCGGCCGGGAGTGCCGGGACAACCGGTGAGGCCGCTGCTTCCGCAACCGAAAACACCTCCGCTGCGACTGAGGCTGGCCTGACCCCACCTGCTGGAGAGAGCTTCTTGCAGGTCGGCGCCTACCGCTCGGAATCGAGTGCCCAGCCTCAGCGTGAGCAGCTCGAGCAGCTTGGACTCGCCGTTACCAGCGACGAGGACGACAATGGAATCGTTAGGCTCTATGTCGGGCCTTTTGCCGGGGCGCAACTCGCCCAGACCCAGAATCGGCTTAGTAGCCAAGGGATCGATTCGTTCCCGGTTACACCCTAAAGATGTCGACGGTTCCGAGCGCTACAGTCAGTCGTCTGGTCACCTATTTGCGTATCCTGTCACAGCTCGAGAGCCAAGGGATCAAAAAGACATCGTCCGAGCACCTTGCCGACGAGGCGCAGGTGTCGGCTTTTCAGGTGCGTAAAGACCTCGCCTATTTTGGGCGCTTTGGGACGCGCGGCGCGGGCTACACCGTGCCGACCCTGCGCCGTGAGCTGCGCCGCATTCTGGGCCTGACGCGTCCCTGGAGCGCGGCAATTGTCGGGGTGGGCAGACTCGGCGAAGCTGTTCTGGACTATCCGCACTTCGGCGACTACGACTTCACCATCAAAGGTGCGTTCGATGTGAACCCGTCCAAGGTAGGGCTCGAGCGGTCTGGCATCAAGGTCAGCCATATCGACACCTTGCCGCAAATCGTACGGGAAAAGGGGATCGACATCGGCCTCATCGCGGTGCCGCAACAGGCTGCTCAGGATGCTGCCGACGCGCTGGTGCGGGCTGGGATCAAGGGTATCCTGAACTTCGCGCCGACGATCCTCGAGGTGCCGCACGAAATCCACGTCGAGAACGTGGACTTCATGGCGAGTTTGAAGCGCCTGTCGTTTTATATCCTCAATCCGCAACTCCGTGAAACGCTGGCCTAGCGGGCAGCAAAGGCCGTGCTGGTTTTTTCACATTTGCACTTTGTCTCGGGTTAAGCGCTTCTTATAGCTTCGACCCCATGTTTCCCTGCCTTTTGTAAGAATCGCGTTCTGAACAGCACTTTGGTGCGTTCGGTGTAGGAAATACACCCCCGCGGTGCCGAGTTTTACTGCACGACGCTTGGCGTGGACGACCAGGCTGTGCCGTTTTTACCTGATCTCCCGCAGGACTCGGCCTATTCTGAGCTTTATGAAGAACGTCGCCACACGCCTGCTCACCGGTTTTGCGCTCGTTTCGCTATCGCTCTTAAGTGCCTGCAGCGGAGGGCTCGGTGCTGCCCCTTACGCTTTCGACGTCGCCATAGACCCCAACCCGATCGGTTACTCCTACGATCCGGAACAAGGGGTCTATACCATTCCCGAGCACATCATCACCTTCAACAGCAAGGCGGGCTCGGTCGGTGCGACGATTGAAGGCTGGGAAGCCGAATTCTTCGACTCGAGCGCGGGGCTTTTGTTCCCCGGGGATTCGGTCCAGCGGAGTAAAGGGAGCCTCAACGTGCGGGTTCCGCCGGGGATCCTCTGCCCGCCGCCTGCGGAGGGTGAACTCGACGACTGCACCGTCAATACCACAGGGGCTGTGTTCTCTCGAGGCGCCCCTGCCTCTTCGGCCGGGACCGTCTTCATGCCACTCGATATCGCCATTCAGCACCGCAACCTGCTGACGATCGGCGGCGCTGTGGGTTCTTACGCTGAAGTCACCTTCTACGGGACAGACGACTTGCAGCGGGAGTTTATCAGCGAGCCGTACCAGTTTGCTATTACGGAGCCGGTCGGCGGTGAATAAGGTGAAGCGCCTGCGAACGCGGGATCTGTCTCTTGCCCTTGCGCTGTTTTTGAGTGCCTGTACCAACAGTTCGCCGGACGGTTCTGTGGTCGAGCCCGACGTGGCAATCTCTCAAGTCAATGGACCTCTCTCAGTCCTGCTTACGGAGACAGGTGGAGAAACTGTCTACGGGCCGCTTGTGGACTCTATCGATGCCCGTCGGCCACGCACTGGCCCACTCCTGGTCGCGGCGGATCAGCAGTTCGACCCGGTCAGTAGGCAGACGACCGCGAATCCTATCTCTGTCTACGTCACGGCGTCGGACGAGCGTGGGGTTGCCTCGGTCGAACTCGCGCTCGACGGTCAGTCGATGGGAGACTACGTTGCTGGGGTCGATACGCAGGTGTTCAAGAACCCCTTCATTTTTCCCTCGAGGCGCAGCGGTCTCAGTTCAGTCCCGATTCCTGGAGCCTCGAGCGGTCTCGTCGCATCGGTGCTGCGGGCAGAGACAGAAAACATCGACGGAACACGGGGCGAAACAGCGGTGCTCGAGCTGCAAGCCGATGGGAGCCGTCCCCTGCTGACCTTTAACGTGAGGAGCTCAGACTCACCGATCACGACAGAGTCTCTTGTGACCCTGACCGGGAGTACGAGCGATTCGGAAACAGGCGTGATCGCTTTCGCGGCTTTCCTTAACGGTGAGGCCATCGAGATCAACCCTGAAACACCCTTCTCTTTCGACGAGGTCGTGGATGGGTTGACTGCCGGAACGCAGACGGTGCGTCTCGTTGCGACCAACGGTGTGCTTGTTCCCAACGAAGCCGTGTTTACTTTTAACGTGACGGAAGTGCCTGAGGAAACCGATCCGAGCGACCCGACGACCACGACCGACCCAACTGACCCGACCACCACGACCGATCCGACTGACCCGACTGAAGCGCCGATCATCGAAAGTTTTACTGCAAGTGCGGGAACGTCCGAGCCTGTAGCCCCCAATACGAACATTACGTTGACGTGGAGCGTGACCGGCGATGTTACCAAAATCACAATCGCTCCTGAGGGTGGAGACGCCGTCGATGTCACAGAGGATGCGGATAAGCAGCTCATCGTAAGTCCAGCTGTGACGACGACCTACACACTGACTGCGAGTAATGCTTCGGGGGAAACAACGCAAAACGTAACGGTCAATGTTCAGGATGACAACGGTGGCGTAGACGCGGTCGATGATACGGCGAGTACGACAGCGGGCGAGGCCGTGACGATTCCGGTTCTCAGTAATGACAAGCCCTCGGTCGCAGCCCTGACGATCATCGCGGCGACGAGTCCGACGGAGGGCGGATCTGTGGAGATCAGTCGGGATCAGAAGACTGTCATCTATACGCCCAAGGCGGGTTTTACCGGTACAGATACGTTCTCCTATACGGTTGGGGACGGCAAAGGCAACCGGGCGACAGCGTCCGTTTCGGTAGAAGTGAACTAGCGTTTTATTTCTTAAGAAAGAGGTCCGTACGGGCCTCTTTTTTAGCTGCAACCCTCGCGACGCAAGCGAGCCACTATACTGAACTACTGTGTTCGACCTTATTCGCAGCGACCTAACGACGTTTGAAACGCAGCTAGAGCTGGAGCTGCGCTCCTCTGTGGACTTTATTCGCGCAATCGGCGGTGATCTCGTGGGTGCAGGGGGCAAACGGTTGCGTCCGGCCCTTGCGTTTCTGGCGGGGCATCTACTCGCCACAGAGCGTGAACAGGCCATGCAGGTCGCCCTCTCGGTCGAACTGCTGCACTCGGCTTCGCTTTTACATGACGACCTTGTAGACGACGCCAACACCCGGCGCGGCGTCGACGCTGCTTTCCGGCGCTATGGCAATGTGGTCAGCGTCATGTCCGGCGACTTTATGCTGGCGCGGGTGCTGTCTATTCTGGCTCGAGGCGGCAGCAGTGATTTCACCATGCTCCTCTCCGACACAGCGGCGCGACTCTGTGAGGCGCAGGTTCTAGAGTTCGAGATGGCGACCCTGGAGACCTATTCGCTGGACAACTACCGCTTTATCATCGAGGGCAAGACGGCGGTTTTGTTCGCTGCGGCGCTCGAGGGCGTCGCGCTCCTGAGTGGTGCGAGCAGCGCCGCGCGGCAGGCGCTCAGGGCCTTCGGAATGCACTACGGGCGAGCCTTTCAGATGCAAGACGACTACCTTGACCTTCTGGGTGACGAGCGCACTCTCGGCAAACCCGTCGGTGGCGACCTGCGTGAAGGCAAGGCGACGTTTGTGGTGCTCGAGCTGCTCTCACTCGGGGTAGGGGAGGCCCGCACGATCCTGCGGCGGCACGCCTCGGAGCCGGGTGACACGGCGCACATAACCGAACTCATCCGCGAGCACGGCGTTGCCGAGCGGGCGCAGGCCGAAGTCGAGCGCGAAGCCAGGGCTGCTATCGGGGCGCTCGAGATTTTCCCCCCCAGTGAGGCAAAACAGGTCCTCGTCGAGCTTGCCGAGCGGGAGCTGGCGCGGGTTGCCTAGCGGCGCAGTTCGCGGCGCAGCGTCGCGACGCCCGTTGGGATAAGCACCAAACCGATAAGGGTACAGAAGATCGCTGTAGCGTAGGAAGCCGGACCGTACAGCGCCAGCCCTAAGCCCAGCAGTAAGGTTCCGCCTACGAGATAGGCGACCCGTGGCCCCGTGCCGCCCAACAGGATGACCATTGCCGAGACCATCGCGGCGAGATAGACGGGGCCGCCACTTTGGGAGGCCGGGAGAAGGAGGATTTGCGTAACGGGTACGAGCAGGCAGATACCCATGACGATCAGGGTTTCGGGCCTAGAGTAGGTATAGGTCTTAAGGTTGGCCCGTAGTGGTAGGCGCTCTTGTACCCTGGTTGCCAGCCAAAAAAACAGCGGTGCAGCGATAAAAGCGGGTAAAAAACCAACGGGTGGCGTCACGTCGAACGACTGCACGACTGTCAGGCACAGTGCTAACAGCAAAAGACATCCCCCTGCCGCCAGCTCGAGCAGTCCCAGACTGTAGCGATAATCGAGCATCTCACCCTCACTTCCTAATGTGAGTTTAGAGAATGCCCCTTCCTCCGTCAAGCCGCCGAAACGGGGCTGTTCGGCGATTCACCGCGCTCGAGGGCTTCGGCGCGTTTACCGATATTGCCGAGCATCGCGGGAAAAATGACCAGGTGAAAGGGGTAGAGAACCCACCAGTAGAGGTAGCCCAGCAGCCCCTTGGGCTCAAAAAAGGCAGTCTGCTGTACCTCGGTCTGACCGTTTTCGCTCCCCAGAATGTCGAAGCGTAGCCACGCCCGCCCCGGCACCTTCATCTCGGCGCGCAGTTGCAGATGCTCTCCCGGTCGCACGCTCTCCACACGCCAGAAGTCGAGAGCGTCGCCCGCCTGCAGGTTTTCGGGGTCGCGTCGGCCACGCCGCATCCCCACGCCGCCCATAATGAGGTCGAGCAGGCCGCGCAGCTGCCAGAGCCAGTCGAAGGAGTACCAGCCCTCGGCACCGCCGATTCGGACGATGGCCCGAAAGGTGTTTTCGCGTGAAGCCCGGACGGTGTGGCGGCGCTTGTCGAAGAGCATCCCTTCGCTGTCACGGAGTTTTTCCGAACTCGGGGTGCCCCGAGGCACGGCGGCGAGTGCCCCGCTCCAGAGTGTTTCGATGGCGCCCTGATCGGTCCGGTCGAGCGCCAGTTTGACGGCTGTTTCATACGAGATAGGGCGAACGCCGTAGGCCCGGGCAGCTTCCGGATGATCGACGATCACCTCGCTGGTCAAGCCGTCGATGAGCGGACGGGCGATGGACGCCGGAATCGGTGTGATGAGGTTGACCCAGTACGACGACAACCTCGGGCTCAGGATGGGCACGGGTAACATCCGACGGGTAAGACCGCGCACGCGGGCGTACCCCAGCATCATGTCGCGGTAGGTAAGGACCGTCGGGCCACCGATCTCGACGATGTGGTGTGCCTGCGGGGGATGGGTGAGTGCCGCAAGCAGATAACTCAGCACGTCGCGAATGGCGATAGGCTGGACCCGCGTATCGACCCACTTGGGCGTGACCATGATGGGAAGCCGCTCGGCGAGGTAGCGCACCATCTCGAACGAGATGCTGCCCGAACCGACGATGATGGCGGCCCGAAATTCGGTAACGGGAACCCCGCTCGAGGCGAGCGCACGGCCCGTGTCCTGTCGTGAGCGCAGATGGCTCGACATGCCCTTGTCAACGTCCCCGAGGCCGCCAAGATAAACGATGTGCTTGACGCCCGCCGCCTTGGCAGCCTTAGCAAAGTTGCGCGCCGCCCTCAGGTCGCGGTCTTCGAAGCCCTTGGCCGATGCGCTCATCGAATGAATGAGGTAGTAGGCCGTCTCGACCCCGCGCAGCACCTCGACCAACCCACTTGGTCCCAGAACGTCTCCCTCAGCAATCTCTACCCGGTCGAACCAGGGTTTGCCGCGCAGTCGGTCCGGGTCCCGAACCAGACAGCGCAGCGGGACGCCCGCCTCGAGCAGGCGTGGAATGAGTCGCCCACCGATATACCCGGTGGCTCCGGTCACGAGTACGGGTGCAGCGTCGGACATAGCCACTAGTTTGACCGGAGTCGGGGGACAAAACAAGTTCCTGGCATGCGTTTCGAGCAACGCCCCGATCTTGGATTCAGGCAGCAGTACGCAGCCAAATCCTCAGGCAGCAGCTTGATATAGTGAATCCATATGTCTGATGTAAGGAGCTTCGATGAAACGACTCATCCTCTCCCTGGCTTGTGCGCTTTTGCCCCTCGCGGTGGCTGAAGTGCCCCAGACCTTTTTGACCGATCTGGGCTCACTCGTCTCGAGCCCCCATGCGGGGATGGCCGTGGGCTATATCCATGGGGGAGAGAACAGCTTCTACTCCCTCGGGCACCCCAAGTTTACGGAAAAGACGCTTTTCGAATACGGTTCACTTACCAAACTCTTGACGGCGGTCCTGCTGGCAGAACTCGCCGACGAGGGCACCGTCTCGCTTGGCGCGAGCATCAACCGTTACTTGCCCGAAGCCGTGCGGGCCGCGAAGTGGGATACCGTGAGCTTGCAGAGCCTCGCCACACACACTTCAGGCTTGCCAGGGCTCCCGCCGAGCATGAACGCGGCCTATCTGCAGCGTTACGGGGACAATCCGTACGCGGGCTTCGGTGAAGCGCAGCTGTTCGCCGACCTCGCCACGGTCACGCCCGACCCGGCGCAGGGCTACGTCTATTCGAACTTCGGGTTCGGGCTTCTCGGAACGCTGCTGGCGCGGGCGGCGGGTACGACGTACGCCGACCTCGTGCAAACGCGCATTCTGGAGCCCCTGAAGATGTCCAGTGTGACTCTCTCGAGCTGGTCCTCGAACGATGTCGCGCTCCCGCAGACTGTCCAGGGGACCCAGACTGAGGCCTGGGATTTCGACGCGCTGGCCCCGGCGGGCGCGGCGCGGGGAGATCTGCGTGACGCCCTGAAGCTGCTGGCGGCCTCTCAGGTCGCGTGTGAGGCCCAGACGCCACTCGCGAAGGCCAGCTGTACGACGCAGGCCGCGACCGACGTGCAGATCGCCGAGTACGCCTGGCAGGGGCTAGGCTGGATTCGTTCCGAGAGCACAGCGGGCGACGTCGTCTGGCATAACGGGAGCACCGGGGGCTACTCGAGCTTTCTTGGATTTAATACCCAAACGGGCAACGGACTCGTCATCCTTGCCAACGTCGGGAACATCATGAACGAACTGACTGCTAAGGCGCTGCCGCTCCTGGCGCAGCCCTGAGCCTCGCGCCCCCAAGCCTAGAGAACGGCAGGTTCGAGCAGCTCGAGCTGCCCTTGCTGCGCGTCGACAGCTACCCGGCACCCTAGCGGCAGGGTCATCATGGGGCTCGTGTGCCCGATGTCGAGGTCGGTCAGGACGGGCATGTCCTCGCGCCCGACTTCGGCGAGGACTTTTCGGGCCGCGTTCCACAGCTCGTTTTTCTGCGCCTCGCTGTAGCCGCGGGGTCTTGCCAGCAGGAGCGCGGCAGCCCTCCCCAGAATCCCCTGTGTGGCGTAGTTGCGGAGCCAGTACTCGACCTGCGCGGGCGGCGGGCGGTCCTCGCTCGTCTCGAGGAAGATGACAGAACCCGCCCACGCCTCGGGCTCGGGCCAGTAGGCTGTGCCTTTGAGCATCTCGAGGACTTCCGTGCAGCCGCCGATCAGGTGCCCCTCGGCGCGCCCTTCACCCTGCAAGACCCGCCAACCGCCGGGCTGAAAGGTTTTGGGCCGCGCCGCTTCTGCCCCAAAGTCGGGTGCGTCCCAGTCGGAGAGGCCTTCGGTCCAGCCTTCGGCTGCCCTATAGGGGCCGTACCAGCCTGTCAGCAGGCGTTCGGCCCAGACCCGCGTGTAGGGAAAAGCCTCCAGGTCGGCAAAGCCGGACATCACGCTCGGCCCGTAAAACGAGGTCACGCCTGCCCGCAAAAAAGCCAGGTGCATGACGGTCGTATCCGAGTAGCCGAGCAAGATTTTGGGATGCTTGCGGATTAGCTCGAGGTCGACAAACGGCATCACGCGCACCGACTCGTAGCCACCGATGGTGCTGAAGATCGCCTTGACGTCCGGGTTCGTAAGCGCCCAATGGAGATCGTCGGCTCGCGCCTCGGGATTTTGATAGAGGAAGTCGTTACTTCTTAGGGCGTTGGGCGTTTCGATGAGCTCGAGGCCGAACGCCTCCTTAAGAGTACGTCTGGCAGCTTCATAGACCTGTGGGAACTGCCCGGCTGCGCCGCTCGAGAGCGAAATCGCGGCGGCAGTATCGCCGGGCCGCAGACGAGGCGGTTTGATAAGCGCCATGCGCTAGTCTACCTTGACTCGCATGGCATAAAAACTGTCGAAGAGGAGCAGGAATCCGCCCTGAACGAGAATACCCACGCCGTTGCCGTGCGCAAAGGGTGTGTCGAAGGTCAGCAGGACGGTGATCCCAGCGAGTACGTAGAGGACGTCGAGGCCCGCGTTGACGAGAAGCAGGCGTCGCAGGTTTTTCCCTTCACGCCGCAGGGCGTCCGGTGTGTTGGCCTCGGGGCTACTCTTTTTGCGACGCACCGAGTAGAGCCCAAACAGCGCGATCCCCGCGTCGATCAGGCCCCAAACCAGCCCTTGCAACCCGACACCGCGCCAGAACGGGACGCCAAAAAACAGGAGCAGAGCGCCCCCCAGGATGCTGAGGGCGCTCCAGACGAGGAGGTGGCGGGAGATGCGGGATTGGAGGGGCCAAATGGGCACGTCCCTAGTGTAGCTGCTCTAACCTCCTTATAAATCGTGGCCTTTTGGCGTACCTGGCTCGTGCGCTTACTGAGGAGCCTGAACGAGCCCGGCACCCATATCGAGCGTCTCAAAAGGCCGCGCGAGGCTGCTCGTTTCGCCGCTGGCGACCAGTTCGGCCCTGAAGTTCCGCAAGGTCAATTGACCTTCCTGCTTTAGCTTTTCGGCCCAGAGCGCTGTTACGCCTGCCACTTGCGGCGTCGCCATGCTGGTTCCACTCAAAGCCACCATTCCACCGCCCGCTTTAGCCGACGTGATGCCGACCCCCGGTGCAACCAGAGCCGGGCCTGTATTGGAAAAGTCGGCGATCTTGCCGGCCTCGTCGATGGCACCAACGGAAAGCGCGTCGTCGGCGGCAGCGGGGGGAGCGGTGAAAATGACGTATGAGGGTTGTTCGCCTCGAGCACTTTCATTACCGGAGGCCGCTACAAGAAGGGTCGGATTTCCAGTAGCCAGGCTCTGGGCGTTCATGAGTTGCACAGTCGCATCGAACAGGCGGACGGTTGCTCGGTACGCCTCGAGCCCTAGCGAAACCGCAGCGATCATGGGAATATCCTGTTCGACCAGTCCCGCAACGTAGTGCGGAAAGCTGATGCCGAGCGACATGGAGATGACGTTCGCGCCTTCATTGATTGCCCATGTAAGCCCCTCGACGACCCCTGCTGTCGAGCCACCACCTTCGGCTCCGAGCACTTTGCCGACCAGCAGGGTTTCAACGCCCCGCGCCACTCCGAAGCGAAGGCCATCGACATCACGCCCCAAGACTGTCCCCGCGCAGTGCGTCCCATGACCGTTACCGTCCCCGTTGCCCTCGCCGGTAAAGTCCTGCTCGAGGATAGTGAGGCCACTAAAGGCCGGATGGGTTTTGTCGATACCTGTATCCAAAATAGCGACCTTGATGCCGCTACCACTAAAGGGGCTGGTATGCGCCTTGACTGCCTCGACGCCCCATGTTGTCCCCGTTTGTGCTGGGGTCGCGCCCAGACCCACGGGCTTGACGAGCCTGACCGGCATCGAAGGAGCAAGGCTCGCAACGTCGGTCTGCCTGTGCATCTCATCTACAGCCTCGACACTCAGTACGGGTGTTTCGACATTGAGGGTCTGGATAGTTGCTGCGACATCTCTAGGAACGCGAAACGACCGAGTGAACGGGTCATCTAGACCCAAGCTTCTGCTTTCGATGCCGGGCTGGCGAAGAACGACATAACGGGTTTCTGATAGGGGCATGGTGAACCTCTCTGCGATCATCCACGTTCATCGTGGGCAGGTGCGCCGGGGAGGATAGGGATAGCTTAGAGGGACGCGGTCGGGGGTAGGGAGTTGATTATGGGCTCTTGGTTTGGTTTGTGCAAGGCGTCTCGAGGCAGCGGTCTTTATATGCCGTCTGGTAAGGCCAGTAAAGCCTTCAAGTTTGTCTGGATTCAGTTGGTGGTTTTCCAGTGAGGCGAATATTGACGAGCTTTGTGAGCACGTCAAACCAGAAGCGGGCACCGAAAGAGAGCGCAGCGGTCGTCACGATAAGCCCAATAAGCCACTGCAACCCAAGGCCGAGATTGAACGTCGAGTTGGAAGTCAGAGCTTGCCAGCTTGCGGCATGTTCAAACAGAGGCAGCTTCAGACCTGAGAAGGTTTTTTCGATAGTATCTAGGCATTCCTGCGGATTACTGGAAGTTTCCTCTGCCTCACTGACCATGCAACTCTGGAGCGTGTTGTCATTAATGACGCTGTCAGCATATTCTCCAACCGCTTGCCGAAAGCTGTCATCTTGCCAGAGGGTGTTGACCATTAAAAAGGTGTCGGCGTTAGCAATGAGAGTTACTATTAAAGCGGTGAGTAACGTAAAAATCTGAATCTTCCGGGTATACCAACCTGAAACGCGTTCCATGGCTTCATCGAACCAGAGGGCAAGTTCCTTGCGGGCATCCTCGAGTTTCCCATCTGCTGCACGTAGGTGGGAGATTATGACTGCCTTAACGGGGTCGGGTAGTGCGGTCGAGTCTTTGACTCCTTGAACAGCAGCATCAAGTGTGTCTGGCTTTGTACCATCAGCAGGTAGTGCAAGGTCGAGCAGGGCCGTGGCAAACGCTCGAGATGGGATGTAGGAAGGTAAGCGGGTTCCATTCTTGAGCGCTGCGATAAGCGGCAAGCTGTAAAAGGACGTAGGTGTTAATAGAGCCCCTGCGCCTCCTGCTGACGCTGGATCCTCTAGAAACTGCTCGAGCCACTCACGCAGTGTTTTGGCCCTTAGATCGAGGAGTCTCGAGATAGATTCGCTTATCACTGAAACGAGCAGGCTGAGCATGAGGTAAAGCAGTGCTAAACCTATAGCGACATCTAGGATTGCTGGGGTATCCATACATCACCCTCTTCTGGTCCGGATGGTTCGGCTTTGCAAGAGTCCCTTTCCGACTGAATGCATCTCAGAATCAGAAAGGGATAGATTTGCTAAAAGCGAATGGTTAAGCCGCTACTAAACTGTGTTTTGGGCGTGAAGGCAGGTAAAAGCTTAATCACTTTCTCTTAAAGGAATTCCTTGACTATGGCCTCAGCGCTTGTGATTAAGCCTAAAACGTTACCTGTAGAGGCTGCCAAGTAAATAGCACCTCCATACCCGACTGCTTTCGTCGCGACCGAAACCGCGCGCTTTGTATTCTTGATACTATTCGCTGCCTGCTTCATTGCTGTCGTAGCCGAGCGTAATGTATCGAGTTGGCCTTTATTGAGTTTCGCTTTGTGGACGACGTACCTAGCATT
>JBMDWS010000410.1:0-8956 GCA_048594695.1 Truepera sp.
TAGGTATCACGTTTTGTTTCGTTGAAGAACTCGCGTCAGCTCGAGCAGGTGCTGCAAGAGCACATCGAGCGCCTGATTAGGAAGCTCTTGACGCACGTAACAAGCTCTCAAGACGCACAGATTGTCCTGTGTATGCTTCACTAGAGACGAAACTGGGCCTACCGCATTCACCTGTTCAAGCTGCGCCTCGAGCTTCGAGATAGATCGGTCTATCTCGTAGTGATAAAGCCGCCTCAACGTGTCGGCCTCTCCGCCTAGAGTTCGAAACCCTCCCGGCGCAGACGGCCCGAAATCGTCCTGCTTCTGCTGATATCGGCGTTGTGTCGTGTCCTCCTCCATGAGACCGTCTCTCCTTTTCGCATCTTCAAGACGCGGATGCACTGCTGGCTTCAGCGGTCTACTCGTAAGTCACGCTCATTGTGTCTCTATTAGGTTGAAGCAGTCTATGGCTGGGCCATTGATGTTTTTGGACCTGCTTGTAGTGCATTTGCTGTTCGCCAGGGAGCGGGCGGGCGGGTACGTGAGGCGAGTTGACCCGAACTTACAATCCTTCTCCGAGAACACGCCGATGCTGAAACGATGACTTATGGCAGCGGAGACCTCGCGAGTAACCGCCAGCAGCTCGAGGTGATGATCGCAGACATCAGTACAGGCGTCCTGACCGTCGACACGGACGGGACGCTTCAGTATGCCAACCGCACGGCCCTCATGATGCATGGAGTGGACAGTCTGGAGGCTCTTGGAGGCAGCGCCGAGGGATACCGTAAGACGTTCGTTTTGCAGGACCTCCAGGGTGTGCCGCTGTCGCCCACTGCCTACCCACTAGACCGTCTGCTGGCGGGTGATACGTTTACCGATCTTCTGGTGCAAGTTCCTGTCAGGAACGAGATGGTCGTTCATAAGTGCCGGGGGATCAGCGTCCGCGACGATAAAGGCGACGTCGATTTCTGTGCACTCTTTCTGGACGATGAGACCGAGCGTTACGACGCCGAGCAGCGTTTCGAGCGGACCTTTAATGCCAACCCCGGCGCGGCGCTTATCAACCGACTTTCCGACTTGCGCTTCATCAAGGTCAACCCCGCCTTTTTAGAGATGACCGGGTTTCGGCGCGAACAAATCATTGGCCGTACGGCGTACCAGTTCGACGTGCTGTCGGGGACCGACGACAGGGACCTGGTACTCGAGCGGTTTCATAAAAACAAGGTTATCCCACCGATGGAGTCCTACATCGGCACGCAGTCCGGAGGCGAAAAGTTCGTACTCGTCGGGGGCCAGCCTCTGGAGGTGGGAAACGAACCGTGTATGCTCCTGACGTTTATCGACCTGGACGTACGCAAGCGGGCGGAAGACGCGTTACGACAGAGCGAAGAACGCTTCGCGCGGGCCTTCGAGCTCGCGCCAGTTGCTGGGGTCATCTCATCGATGGAAGACGGGCGTATTTTCAACACGAACCAGGTGTTCGAGCGCCTTACCGGGTACCCGCCGAGCGAAGCCATCGGACGTACGACCGCAGAACTCGGGCTGTGGAAGAGCGAGGGTGAGCGTATTATCGCGGGCCTTCTCAAAAGTAGCCGAGGGTATCAAGATCTCGAGCTCAAACTCCATACCAAAGCAGGCAACGTCTGCGACGTGCTGGTCTCGGCTGCGACACTGGTCGTCGGCGGTGCCCCTTGCGTACTCTGGATGTGCCTGGACGTGACTGAGTGGAAGCGGAGCGAAACGGAGATCGTCGAGGCTGTCGATCTTGTCCTGCGCGGCTCGGACTGGCTGGGCAAATCCATAACGAAAAGGCTGATGGCAGTTCGGGGCCGCAAACCCTCACCGCAGGCAGCTGCCAAACTGGGCCTCCTATCGGCTAGAGAACGTCAGGTGCTCGAGCTGGTGTGTGAAGGGGCAAGCTCGTCAGAGATCGCGGAGCGGCTCTCGGTTGCCCCTAACACGGTGCGAAATTACTTCGCCCGGCTCTACCGCAAGCTCGGCGTCCATTCGAAAACAGAACTGATCCTCTGGGTCAAGCGGCATGAGGTGGCTGCCTGACCCTCGAGGCTTGTTCCGCCGATCATCACGCTTGGTCGCACGCACCAAGACCTTGGGGCTCGACCCTTTTCGAAGCCCGGTCCTGGTGGGATAGTCCGCGCCGGGTCCGAGGTTGCTGTACCCCATCCTACATCCAGGCACCTGCGCCAGCGGCTATGAACCGCAACTGAGTGCACATCGGCGCCACTTCTCGCAAATAAAAGCCTCGGGCGTACAGCAAACGCAAACCCTGCGGAGGGGCTCCGGGCTCATGGTCGACCGACATGGTACCGGGCTTTACCCGCCGCTTTAGCCCGGTACATGGCCCTATCGGCAGCGTGCAAAAGGTCTCGCGCGTAGCGCCCTGTGTCGGAGAGGACCACGCCTATACTGGCGCTGACACTGATCTCGCGTCCGCCGACGCTGAGGGTGATCGAGAGATCGCTGAGAACGCGCTTCGCCAACTCTGTAGCGTCGTCCTTGTGGGAAAGATGCTCGAAGAGTACGGCAAACTCGTCGCCGCCCAGCCGAGCGACGGTATCGCTGCCCCGCACGCACTGCTCGAGCTGCCGCGCGACCGTCACCAGGAGATTGTCGCCGATATTGTGTCCGAGCGCGTCGTTCACCGTTTTGAAGCCGTCGAGGTCGATATAGAGCACGGCAAAGCGGTAGGCCGGGTCACGGGTCGCGGCGTCTAGGGCCTGCTCGAGCCGCGTTCTAAAGAGCGTCGTGCCCGGTAATCCGGTTAGCGCGTCGTGCAGCGATTGGTGCATAAGCTGCGCTTCGGTCTGCTTCATGCGGGTGATGTCCACAAGCGAACTGATGGCGGCGTAGGCGGTGCTGTCACCCGTACGCCAGAGCGGTCGGCAGTTGACGAGCACCCATAGCAGGCTACCGTCGGGTTTATGAACGCCCATCACCTTGTTTTCTTGCGATTCGCCCGTGCGCAGGGCGGTCATCGCCGGATGCTCGTCGTCCTCGAACGGTCTGCCATCTTCGTGGATCGTACGCCAGCGTGGGTCGATAGGTGCGAGCCCCAGCAGCTGCTCGTGGGTTAACCCCAGCAGGCTTTCCGCAGCCGGGTTACTCATCACGACGTGTCCCAAACGATCTTGTTCGATAATGCCTTCGCTCAGGCCGTGAAGGATGTTGCGCCAGTGGGCCTCGCTTTCGCGCAGCGCCTTTTCGGCCTCGAGTGCGCGGGTAACATCGTGCATGGCGACGACCGCGCCCAGCGTTTCGCCTGTTTGGGAGATGAGCTGACGTCCGCTCGCAAGCATCTGTCTGGGCTCCTGACCCCTGAGGGCGATGACCACCGCCGTATCTTGAACCACTTCGCCCCGCAGGGCGCGGTAGAGCGGCGTTTTTTCCAGCTCGAGGGGCGTGACGCCGTCAGGCTGATAGAGGTTGTCCTGTAGCGTCCACGCGGCAGCTGGAGGAGAAAATTCCCGCAGGCCGTGAAGCGCCTGAGACGCGGGGTTGAGGACGCGCAAAACGCCGCTGGCGTCACAGGCGGCGATCCCGTCCGGGATGTTGTCGATGATGGCTTGCAAAAAGCCTTGCTGCTGCTCGAGTTCCGTCCAGAGCGTTCTGTCGTGCCCCTCGGAGATGAGGTGCGAGATAGTGCCTCCCTCCCAGATGGGGCGCACACTAAAATCCACAATCAGCTGCCGCCCCGCGGCACTGGTGACCTGGAGCTGGAGGTTGGCTTCCTCACCCTGGGCGGCCTCTGCAACTGCGCGGCGCAGCCGTTCGTGATCGTCGGCGCGCCAGACTGCCGATGACCAGATGGGATGCCCCGTCACGTCTTCAAAAGTGGGCGCATGGAGTGCGCGTACGCTTGGGCTCACCTCGACGACTGTTCCGTCCAGCGTAAGTAGACCCAGAAAGTGTCGGCTGTGTTCCATCATGACGCGGTGAGTCGTCACGGTAGTAGGCAAACATTCAGCCTGGATCTCGGCAGGTTCCTGGGACACGGTCCTGTCTTTCTGGCGCACTCGACCTGGTGTGCTGCCATGTGCTCTGGAGAGTACGGAGGCTTGTGACAGGCCCTGCGTGAGACACGAACTCGCTGGGAGGTAACGACAGCGTCGCCTGCCTGAACCGAACTCACGGTACGGATCGAACCGGGCAAAGGGCCTTTCCGGAAGATAGCTGCTCGGATGCGTTTGGCATGTACAGTTCACCGAGTTTTCTTTGATGATTCGGGGTCGTTCGGGCGAGAGGGGGTTTTTGGGTGCGGGGTCGGGTCGTGGCGACGAACTTGTCTCTGGCAGCGCGAATCATCTACCCATGTCGACGAGGGACTCCCGGCCAAGGTCACGCGAAAGGTGCCGAAGCCGTGCCGCTTTACCGTTTAATTTTACGTGTGTTGCCGACATAGTTATGTAAGTTAAATCACTGGGTCGGACGCGACGTTCTTTCGCCTGAATGGGATAAACTAGGGTATGAATCAGAGGCACCCCGAGCATCACCGGACAGAGCGCATCGGCTGGCTCCGCGCCGCAGTTCTGGGGGCCAACGACGGTGCGGTTTCGGTCGCGAGCGTCGTTGTGGGTGTGGCTGCAAGTGGCACGGGCATCGCGACGATACTCCTCGCGGGCGTAGCTGCGACCGTTGCCGGGGCGATGTCGATGGCGGCAGGCGAGTACGTTTCGGTACAGTCGCAGCGTGACACCGAAAAGGCTGACCTGACGCTCGAGGTCAGAGAGCTGCGAGACAATCCCGAAGGCGAACTCGCAGAGCTTGCGGCTATCTACCGTGAGCGCGGCCTAAGCGACGCGCTTGCCCTCGAAGTTGCCCAGGCCCTTACCGCTCACGACGCCCTTGGCGCGCACATGCGCGATGAGCTGGGGATCAGCGAAACGTTGCGAGCGCGTCCCCTTCAGGCCGCTTTTGCTTCGGCAGCAGCTTTTGTCGTGGGTGCCGCAGTGCCTCTCCTGACTGCGCTCCTCGTTCCGGTCTCTCTGGCAACGATCGGTGTGGCCCTGGCGACGCTCCTGACCCTCCTCGTACTGGGCGGGTTGGCGAGCTACGCGGGTGGTGCGCCCATCGTCAAGGGGGCCTTGCGAGTCGCGTTCTGGGGTGTGGTGGCGATGGCGCTTACAGCGCTCATAGGTCGCCTCTTTGGGATCAGAGCCTAGGGGCCATGACTG
Source organism: Truepera sp. (assembly GCA_048594695.1). Lineage (GTDB taxonomy): Bacteria > Deinococcota > Deinococci > Deinococcales > Trueperaceae > Truepera. The sequence continues at coordinate 5,172 of JBMDWS010000410.1, forward strand.
GCGCGATCTTTAGCTCTTCGACACTTGCTCGACCCTTACGGCCTGCGAGGCGTTTCGGGCCTGAAAGCGTACTAAAACCGTGTGATCCCGACGCTCGCATCCCCTGTTCGTCCGCATTCTTGGAGTCGTCGCCAGGCTCGAGATCATCCAAAACCTGATCTCGACCTGGGGCAAGCCCCAGAAGATTCTCTCTGAACGAGCGGGGCTGCGCTATCAACGCAGGGACCGATTTTCCTGCCGTGCGAGATCACCTACGTATGAGTACGGGCGGGCGCGGTAGCCTACAGTATGTCACCAGTGAGCTTTGTGCAGTTTCGTATGGGTGCGGCCGTCAAACTGGCCGACGAAAAACAGTTCACCTACGCCGAATTCAGGAAGGTCGGTTTGCAAGACTTTTACCTGCGTATCGCCCACGACCTGGCCATTCAGGGGAAACTGAGTCGGCCGCAGGTCGACGATTGGCTTCGACGACTTTCGTCCAAGGATGCGGCGGCCGGGCGTTCGGTGCGCAGCGACCTCGAGGCCGCGCGTACGGCCTCGCTTGGGCAGGTGCCGGCGGCGAAGACGCACACCGCCGCAAAAAGTTCGTCTGCGCCCGTCAAGCGGCGCGAACGTCCAGAGAAGGTCATCGAGCTGACCTCGAGAGGTGATCATAAGCGAGCGGTGATCGTTGCCCGGGAGTACGGCCTTCATCCGCTGCCTGTGCCTCCTCAGGCGCTCAAGCCGGGGCAGTCGTCCGACGCCCATACGGTTCGGGCTGTCGAGGCCGTCGCCAGCAAACTCATCACTACCGGAAACTGGAAAAGTTCGGACTGATCCGGTGTCTCCGGCCGGGTGAGCCTACCTGCCCAAAAGGTCCTAAGCCTTTGGGACTAACGCGGTGCCCGGTGCTGAAGATATCTTTGCCTGTCCCAAGGTGCCTTACATGAGGGATGATCCCGGCGCGCCCTACACCTCTAAAAGGTGAAGACGCGACCGGGACTTTTCTCTTCCGCTTATACGCTGACCCCACGTCCAAAACCTCTATGTCCAGGCGGCGAGCAGGTTCACGCTCTGAGGGTGCACTCGCCCGGCGTAGAGCGACTCGAGCGCTCGCCCGTAGAGGCTATCTCGCGTATCCGATGCCCGCGCGAAGAGCGTCATGGAGGCGTGGAACTTGAGGTCGTCGGGGGAGCCGAAGAGGTCGTGAGGGGTGCGGGCTGGGCTCGCCAGAGCGGACCCTGTACAGCGCTCGAGGCGTGCGCCGAGCAGAGGGTGGGCCAAGTAAGCCCGCGCCTCGCCGAGCGAGGTGATCCCGTAACGATACGCGGTGCTCGAGTGTCCCAGGCCCCGCAGCTGTGGAAAGATAAACCACATCCAGTGGCTCCGCTTTTGCCCTGCTTCCAGCTCCGCGAGCGCGACTTCATAGACACCCGCTTGCGCCGTGACGAAGCGTGAGAGGTCGAAAGGATCTTGAATCATGGGTAGCCGGTAGCGGCTGGAGGGTGTAAGACGAGCATGGCGGCGTCCTCTCGAGGGCGAGTCTAGAACTCATCGATGGAGTACGTGGCGGGATGGCCTACAGTCTTGGGCCGCACTATGTGGCGTTTAGATGTTTGCATGGGTGCTTACAATCACGCGCTTCTTTCGTGACGTTCATACCAGACGCGTGAGAAAGTAAACCCTTGTCTCCTCGACCGATTGCAGTGTGTCGCACAAAAAGCTTACAAAGTGCAAATGTAGTCCAAAAGGACATATGTCCGCTTCTTTTTGTGGATGATGGAGCCATGACGCCGTGGTGGCTCTTACCCGCAGATGCCCGAACCTTTGAAACGCGCTCGAGCGGCCTCTCTCTCGTCGTCCAAGAAAATTTCTATGGAGACACCTACTACCGCTTTGTAAATCCAGACATGCAGGTTTCGGCCCCTGCGGGCGGACACGCTGATGAAACGGTGTGCCTCGCGCCTGTCAATGATCCTGCAGCTTAGGCTTTGTCCCTTCATTCCTGACACAGCACCTTGACTTTACTTTTCTGGCCTCACGCTTCTAGACAGGTCGGGGACTACTGTGAGACAGTAGCTCATGGTCGATCTAGGGGCGCACCTTTTGCACTTGAGCGTTCGTCCGCTCGGTATGGGGGACGCACACGCCGTAACCGAGGTCATGGCGGCTCAGGAACGTGCGGATATCGGTGAGGTTGTCATCGAAGAGGCTGATATCGTGGGCGACTGGCAGCGGCCCTCGTTCGATATTTCAGCCAGTACAGTCGGCGTTTTTGCTGGAGACACCCTCGTTGCTTACGCTGAATATAGCGGTCACGAGCGGGGGGACGCCGCTGTGCATCCAGACTACCGAGGGCAAGGCATAGGTACGGCGCTGGCACACTGGATGCAGGACCGGGCCCGAGCGGCCGGAAGCGCTCTGGTCGGGATGCCCGTCCCGGAGGGCTCGCCAGGTGACAGGCTCCTTACCCATCTTGGTTATCACGTGCGTTGGACAAGCTGGGTGCTGGCGCTCCCGGAAGGTCGCGAGATCCTAGCGCAGCCTCTCCCCAAGGGCTACGGCTTGCGAACGGCTCAACCAGCCGAGTATGAAGCGGTCTGGACGGTTATAGAGGACGCGTTTCTCGAGTGGTCAGTGCGGGAGCGGCAGTCCTTCGAGGACTTTGCTGCGACGGTCGTGCGGCGTCCCGGCTTCGAGCCGTGGAACCTGCGGGTTGTGCTTGGGCCTTCGGGGGCGGTCGTCGGTGTGGTCAACATCGTGCTCGCCGACGAAACGGGCTTTATCAACAGGCTCGCTGTGCGAGCCGATCAGCGGGGTCAGGGTCTGGCCCGCGCCCTCTTGGCCGACGCTTTTGCGCAAGCGCGCATACACGGCGCCCTGCGCTCGGAACTTTCGACCGATTCCCGCACGGGCGCTCTCGGCCTCTATGAGCGGGTCGGGATGGAGGTAACCTCGAGCTGGGCGCACCGGGCGATCAACCTCTAGGATTCAGGGCCTCACAGGACAACAAGAAACCCCGGCTGCGGGCCGGGGTTTTTGGTTTGTATGCGTGGCTACTGGGCCAGTGAGGTCGTGCGGAACCCCAGGTAACTGGTGTTGGGAAAGTGCTCGAAACCGAAGACATCGTTACTGTGGGCCTCGTACTGCGCCGAGTGGAAGAGAAAGACCTGGGACGAAAGCTCGAGGATACGCGCCTGCGCCTCGTCGTAGATCGACTTGCGCTCGGCTTCATCCGAAACGCGCCGCCCCTCTTCTAGCATACTGTCGAGTTCGGGGTCGGAAAACTTGGAAAAGTTCCCGCCCGCGTCTGTATGGAACACCGTGTAGAGGTAGTCGTCGGGGTCGGATTGACCCGACTCGCCCAGGATGGTCGACGTAAAGTTGCCGTCCAGCACGGTCGGCAGGTAGATGCTCCAGTCTTCTGCCCGAATCGAAACGCGGATACCGACCTGAGCCAGATCGGCTTGAATGACCTCGGCAGGGGTGCGCAGGAAGTCGTAGGTGCTGGTGACGTGGAGTTCCAGGTCGAAGCCGTCGGCAAAGCCCGCTTCGGCAAGCAGTGCGCGCGCCTGCTCCAGGTCCTGACCCACGTAGGGACTATCCGCGACAGCGTAAAACGAGTTGGCTGGGATGGTCGTGCCGGTCGCGGCGACGCCGCCGGTGCCGAAAAGCGCGAGGTCCACGATGGCCTGCTCGTCGATCGCGTACGCGATCGCCTGGCGCACCTTGACATTATCGAGGGGCGGCTGGTTCGGGTTGAGGTAGAGGCTGCGGAAGTTCGCCGAGAGGCCACCGACGACTGT
>JBMDWS010000411.1:0-18051 GCA_048594695.1 Truepera sp.
CGTCTCGGTCCTGAAGGGGCCATCCTGAGTATCGCCGGGGGTGTGCGCTGGGATGAGGTCAAAGCCCTCGCCGAGCGGCTTTTCGGGGACTGGCAGGGCGTGGCCGCTGCCCGTCCGGAGGTGGTGGTCGCGCCCGCGCACGTGGACCATATCGCATCCAAAACGGCTCAGACGCAGATCGGTGTGGCGTATGGAGCGCTGCCGCCCAACCATCCCGACTGGTACAAGAACGCGTTTGGCGTGGCGGTGCTGAGTAAGGGGATGGGCTCGAGGCTATTCAGCGAGGTGCGCGAAAAGCGCGGACTCGTCTACAGCGTGATGGCGACGGGCCGCGCCGTACGGAGCCACGGCTATACACTGGCCTACGCGGGCACGACGCCGGAGCGCGCCGACGAGACGCTTTCGGTGCTGCTTAGCGAACTTGCCCGGCTTCGCGACGGGGTCAGTGCCGAAGAGCTGGAGCGTGCCCGGACCGGGCTCCTCTCGAGCCTCATCATGGAAGGCGAGTCGAGCGGCGGCGTTGCCTCGAACCTGGTTCGAAACACGTTTCTGTTCGGTGCCCCGCGCCCTCTGGAAGCAATCAAGAGCGAACTCATGGCTGTGACCCTCGAAAGTCTCAACACGTATCTTGCTGAACAGCCTCAGCCTCATTTTACCGTCCTCACGCTGGGGCCAAGTGCCCTCCAGGCCCCTCAGGAGGTGCCCGCATGACGTTTCATGAGCTGACCCTGCCGAACGGCCTCACGATCATTGGGGAACACAACCCCGAGGCGCAGTCGTTCGCGGCAGGCTACTTTGTCAAGACCGGTTCCCGCGACGAAACCCTCGAGGTGTCGGGCGTGTCGCACTTTCTCGAGCACATGATGTTCAAGGGGACCGACAGGCGCAGCGCCGAGGCGATCAACCTGGAGTTCGACGCTATCGGAGCCAACTACAACGCCTATACCAGTGACGAGCGCACGGTCTATTACGGGGCCGTATTGCCCGAGAGGGCAGCGGAGCTTCTCGATTTGCTCTCCGACATGATGCGTCCAGCCCTGCGTGAAAGCGACTTCACGGTCGAAAAGAACGTGATTCTAGAAGAGATCGCCATGTACGAGGACCGTCCTGCCTTCAAGGTGTTCGAGGAAGGCAATGAGCGGTTTTACGGCGGTCATCCGCTCGGCCAGTCGGTCCTCGGTACGCCCGACTCGATCCGTGCGCTAGAGCAGAGCCAGATGCTCGCCTACTTTTCCGCTCGCTACGCCGCCGACAACCTTGTCCTGGTGCTGGCAGGCCGCTACGACTGGGACGCGGTCGTCCTGCAGGTCACGCAACTAACGGACAGCTGGCAGCCGAGCGGGGCCACCCGGCGCTACCCGGATCTCGAGGGAGCCACGGGCACAGTCACCGTCGCCTTACCCAACCTGGCGCGTACGCACACTGCCCTCTACGCGCCGGGGGTGAGCGCACAGGATCCGCTGCGCTACGCGGCGGCGGTGCTGACCAACTGCATCGGGGACGGCAGTGGCAGCCGCCTCTACTGGGCGCTACTCGACAACGGTCTTGCTGAAAGCGCGTCTCTGTCGCACGACGCTGCCGACGGCGCAGGCGTCTACGTCGGCTACTTGTCGACCAGCGTCGAGGCGCAGGCCGAAGCCCTGGAGGTCTATCGCCGCGTGCTCCGTGATGTCCAGGACGGGGGTGTAAGTGCCGACGAGTGGAGTCGGGCGCAGCGCAAGCTTGCGACGAGCCTCACGCTGCGCGGCGAAACGCCTTTTGGTCGGTTGATGTCGCTCGGGGTGCGTTATCAGCTCGAGCGCCGCTACGTGACGGTGCAGGAGACCATCGCGCAGATCATGGACGCGAGTCTGCAAGACGCCGAGGTTCTTTTGTCGCGGCGGCCCTTCGACCGTCTCTTTGCCTTCACGCTCGAGCCGGGCTCGGATTCAGTTCAAGCCGAGGCTGCCTGACGAGACAATCGCAGCACTTCTCACCCGCGCCGTCGTAGACTCTAGGCTATGACTGCAAAACGCTTTTGGGTGGCGGGCTTAGCCTGCTTCGCCTTCGGTCCGCTACTGGCGGGGGCTGCGCCTGTCGGCAGCCCCGCCGACTTCGCTGCCCTGACGATCCGTCCGAAAGGCTCGGAGGCCTTCGACCTCGCTACCGGTATCACGACCCTCGCGGAGGGGGGCACGGTCTCGTATAAGGACGAAGGAGTGACGCTCGAGGGCGGCTCGATCCGTTACAAGGAGGGCGACTTTATCGAGGTCGAAGAGGCGTCCGTGATGGGGTCGTTCGGTACGCTGCGCGCACCCGCCATCCGTTTCGACGTCGCCTCGCAAACGCTTCGGGCTACGGAAGGTGTCGCTTTTACAGGCGACGCGCTCGAGCTTAGCGCTGACACTATCGAACTCAATCTAAACGATGATGTGGCCGTCTTGCAGGGTAGGGTCTCGAGCACGTCTCCGGAACTCACGAGCGAAACGGTTCTGGCCGACACACAGGGTGCGCAAGCGGTTCTCGTCGGTCCCTACACCTATCAGAGTGGCCCGGTGGTGTTGCGCGGCAACGTGGGCAAAACGCTCGCCCTGATCTGGAACAAGGCCGGAGAGGTGTCGGCTTCGTCGACCCTTTCACCGGACGTGCAGGAGCGGTTTGCTGCTTACTTGCCGTAACGTAGACTTGAAAATCGTGGGTTCTACGTGTTTTTCTCTCTCTGCACCGCCTCGACCTCTTTGCCCTGTGAACGCTGCCGAGGGCGCGTGAGGCACCGTGAACGCGTCTGGGCGCGTGTGCTCTCTTTGCTCTACCTCGCGTTCTGTTCGGCTGCTGCCTTTGCTGCTTGCGACCCGAAATCTTACGACCAGCAGCTCGAGCTGACCGGCCTCGGAACAGCCTACGTCGATACCCTTACCTACGACGGGGGTACCGATAGCGCGGAGCTTTTGGGGGGCCTTTGCTTTAGCGCTAGCAACGATTCCGGCCTCAGCCTGACGGCGCCGACCATGCGCGTGACGAAGGTCTCGAGCGCGCCTACGTTTGTCGCCGAGGGTGCCAACCTCACCCTCGGTCGCTATACGCTTTTTGCTGCCGAACTCTCCGGTGATGCGGACGGCGTCAGCCTGCGAACCTTGAGCGTCGCGTCACCCCAGTTTTCGGGAACGGTGGCGCGCGCCCGCTACACGCCCGCGACCGGACAGACCATCCTCACAGGGGTGTCGCTCGACATCGGCTCGTTTCATATCGAGAGTGTATCGGCGGGCCTCACAGAACGCACCCTCGTCCTGCAAGATGCCGAAGCCTCGACCTGCACCTGCGCGTCGGGGGGCATCTACACCCTGCGCGCCCCTGGGGTCGTTATCGACCTCGCGACCGGTGGCGTGCGGGTCGAGCGGGGCTTTATCGATATTCTCGGGGTGCGGATCGCGCTCAGCAACAATCTGCGCCTCAAGCTCGATCTGCCGACGCCCAGGCGCGGACCCGCACCGGCGGCGGGAGTTGCGGTGGCGAGCCCGACTGTTCTGGGACCGGGTCCGGTGCCCGCGCCGGTAGGTACGACGATAGACGAGGGAGCTAAAGTGGCGCTGCCTCTGCAGCTGTTGCCCTGGCTTTTGGTCGAGGCTGGGGTCGCAGGGCTCGACCCCGACCACTACCTTGGAATTGTATCGATCCTCAAGTTCGGAGCCGAGCTGGGGAGGACGGGCCTGTACGGGGCTCTTGGACGGGCGGGACCGGGTTGGCGTGCCGACGCGCTCATTCGGCAACGCCTCGCACCGAACCTCGAGCTCGACCTCAGCACCACGAACCGCTTGTGGGACGCGGTAGGCAACCTGCACGACGTGAGTCTCGCGCTTCGGGCTAGCAGGTCGCTGAACCGAATCTTGAGTGAGACTGCCGATACGCTGGCGCTTAGCGGACAAGTTTTTGCGGCGCTTTCGCAGCAGACGCTCTCCGGGGTTCCCGTCGGCTCGGCACGTCTGGGGGCGAGCGTGGGTGCACGGTACGCCTCCGCGCCGACAGCTGCGGGGGTCTTTTCGCTCGAGACCGATACGGGGCTGACGGTTTATCCCCAAGGCGGTGGCGGCGCGGACGACCTCGTGCAGGTCGGGTTGCGTGCGCGGCCTGCCTGGCAAGGGGACTTCGGACCGCTCCACTTTGGCCTCTCCTACGAAGGGCGCTTGGTCCTGGGGCGTTCGCCGTTCTCGGCCGAGTTCGACGCCCTCGAGCCGCTCAGCGTCGTGGGTGGGTCCGTGTCGTGGATCACGGGCGAGTACGGCCTTAACGCCAGTGGACGTTACGCGTTTATCCTGAATACCGGCGTCAATCCGGTTCGGCAGCTCGGCTTCAGCGCAACGCGCATCGTGTACTTCGGCAAGATCAAGAACAGCTCGCTCTTCTCCGCCGAGTTCGCGGGCCTTCTTGGACCGAGCGACCCCGATACCAAAGCCTCGGTCAGTTTGGAAAGTGCCTTCGACCTCGAGCAGCTCGGGGTCGACGTCGAGGTGGGTATGAAAACGCGCTACGACTTGTTGCCCACGAGTGCGGGGCTCAAACTCCTCGAATTCTACGGTGCGTTTCCTGTAGAACTGCCGTCGCTAACCCTAAAACCCTTTCTGGGGCTGAATGTGGCCTCGCTCATCACCGGTGAACCACTGCCGACCGTGACGGGCTACGGGCTCGAGCTTGCCTTTCGCTCGTGCTGCGGTACACTGAGTGCGTCCTACCGTTTTCATGACGAAACGGTCGTGACCAAGTTCGATTTTCAGCTTACGCCCGCCGCGTCTCGCCAACCTTAGGGTTCAGATCGAGGATCACGACACTTTCCGTGAAACGACTAGACCGCTACCTGCTCCGCGAAATCATCCCGTCCTTCCTGTTTGGCCTGCTCCTTTACAGCTCGCTCGCAGTCATGAGTGCGAACTTCTCGCGTTTGCAGTGGATCGTCGGGACGCCCATGCTGGAGCTGCTCTACTGGTTGATCCTGCAGTTTCCTGCGGCCATTGTACAGACGCTTCCTATCGCGCTGCTCCTCGCTGTGCTGCTCGCTTTTGGGCGCTTGGCTGCTTCTAACGAACTGCTGGCTATGCAGGCGGGTGGGGTAGCGCTCGGGCGGCTCAGTGCCCTTCTCCTGACCCTCGGTCTAGCCGCAGCCGGGTTCGCTCTCAGTATGAATCAGTGGGTGTTGCCGCAGACGAATGTGCGGGTCGGTAGCCTCTGGTGGGAACTCTCGAATGGGGGCAGCGGCCTGTTTCGCCTGACCGGGCAGACGCTGCCGCTAGGGGATTACACCCTGTCTTTCGCCGTTGTGACCGAAGACGATGAGCTGGAGGGGGTGCGGCTCGAGTCGTGGCAGGGCCGTGAACTAAGTGTGATCCTGGCAGAGCGCGCCCGGCTCGCCGAAAACGAGCTGATCCTCTACGACTACCAGACGGCCCGCCTCGATCTGAACGCGCTCAGGGCCGAGTCGCCGGAGAGTGCCGAAAGCCTCCTGGCGGCGCTTGTCAAACTCAATAATCCCGCTGCGACCCCCGAGGCGACGCTGACGCTGACTCTCCCAGAAGACCGCGACGCGCTCATCACTCGTTATTCGGGGGGTGGTTTCGAGGATGCCCGCTCGATCTCGCAGGTTTACAGCGACTTTCACGACAGCCGCGTCGCCTCGGACGAGCAGCGCGCCGCGAGGGTTCTCTTTCACCGCAAGCTAGCCGAGCCCTTTGCCAATCTGACCCTGCTGGCGGTGGCCCTGCCGCTCGCGGTGCTGCACGCCCGCAGCCGCAGCGTCGCCTTCGGGTTGTCCCTGTCGGTCACGCTGGCTTGGTACCTGCTCCTGACGCTCGGGCAGCTGCTGGCTCAAGCGGGTGTAATTCCGGTGTGGCTCGGGCTCTGGTTTGGCAATGTTTTGCTGCTGGGCGTAGGGGTCTATCTGCTTTACTTCCGCACCAATTTTAGATAAGCTAAGGCTTATGTATGACTCCTGAATTGCCTGCTTGGGTCTAGGGCGCGGGCTTCCGTAACAGAGTCTGGCGTGCGGTTTAGATGCCATATGCTACGCTAAAGCGTCTGATGGAGACCCTGTCTGCGCCACTGCCTCACGCCCTGACCCGGAAAACCAGCTACCTGAACGACGCTGAAAGGCAGCGTTTGGCAGCAGCGTACAGCCTTGCCGAAGCCGCACATCGGGGGGTCGTGCGTCGGTCGGGTGAGGCCTACATCACGCATCCGGTCGCCGTCACCGAGCTTCTCGCCGACATGCATCTCGACGTCGACGCGCTCATGGCCGGGCTGCTGCACGATACCGTCGAGGATACCGACGTAACCCTGGACGAGATCGAGGGTCGCTTCGGTGCGTCGGTGCGTCGCATCGTCGAGGGCGAAACCAAGATCAGCAAGCTCAAGATCGGCAAGCTGGGCGAGACCATCGAGGACGAACAGGCCGAGAACCTGCGGCAGATGCTCCTGGCGATGGTCGGTGATGTGCGCATCATCCTGGTCAAGCTGGCCGACCGCCTGCACAACATGCGGACGCTGCAATTCATGCCGCCCGAAAAGCAAAAGCGCATCGCGCTGGAAACTCTCGAGATCTTCGCCCCCTTGGCTCACCGACTGGGTATCAATCACATCAAGAGCGAGTTGGAAGAGCTGGGCTTTCTCTATTACGACCCGGAACGCTACAAAAGCCTCGAGCGGCAGGTGCGTATGCGCCGCGCCGAGCGCGAAGCCTACGTCAAGCGTTCGATCACCCTGCTCGGCGAGCGCCTCAAGCAGGAGGGGCTGGAATTCAATCTCTCCGGGCGTAGCAAAGGCCTCTACAGCATCCACCGCAAGATGCAGCGTGACGCCAAGAACCTCGATCAGATCTTCGACCTGATGGCGATTCGCGTTAATCTCCAGCCGATTTCGCTGGGTCTTTCGGTCGAGGATGAGGAGAAGGCGGTCTGCTACCGTGCCCTCGGGATCATTCACTCGATCTGGACGCCGATCCCGGGCCGCTTTAAGGATTACGTCGCGGTTCCCAAGCCTAACGGCTACCAGTCGCTCCACACGACGGTCATCGGTTTGCAGGGGCAACCCATCGAGGTGCAGATTCGCACCGACCGCAGGCATGAGGTCGCCGAGTACGGGGTCGCCGCGCACTGGGCCTACAAGCAAGGGGTCGGGGCCGAAGGGGCGTTGCAAAAGCGTCTGAACTGGATGAAACAACTCCTCGACGTCGATGAAGGAGCCGAGAGTGCCGGGGCGTTCGTCGATACGGTCAAGACCGATTTTCTTTCTGAGCGCGTGCTGGTCTTTACGCCCGCAGGTGACGTCGTGAATCTGCCCTTTGGCAGTACGCCCATCGACTTTGCCTATCACGTTCATACACAGGTCGGGCACCGCTGTTCGGGATCGCGGGTCAACGGCGACATCGTGCCACTCTCTTACAGTCTGCAGACGGGTGACCGGGTCGAGATTCTGACCAACCGGAGCGCCCAGTACGGTCCCTCTCCGGACTGGCTAGGGATGGTCGTTACCCGTGGAGCCAAGCAAAAGATTCGTCACTACTTTCGGCAGCAGGAACGTGAAGGCATTCTGGATGGGGCCAAGCGCACCCTCGAGCGCGCCTTGCGCCGCAAGCATCTCTCGGTTGCCCACTACACAGGCAAGCGTCTCGAGGTCGCTGCGCGCAAACTCATCAACGCCGAGTCGGTCGATGAACTTTACCTCGCGCTGCACGCCAAGCGGCTCACCACCAAGCAGATCTTGCTCGAGCTGCTTCCCGACATGTCGCCCAAGCCTTCCCCGAAGCCGCAGCCCAAAGCACGGCACGGCACGGGGGGGATCTATATCGACGGTCTCGACGCGCCCGCCAAACTCGCGCAGTGTTGTAGCCCGGTGCGGGGTGACGAGGTCGTGGGGTACGTGACCCGTGGTCGCGGCGTCACCGTGCACCGCTGCGACTGTGTAAACGTCAAACACCTGCTCCGCAAGGAGCCCGAGCGGTTTGTCAACGTAACCTGGGACGCGCCGACCGGCGAGGTCTACCCGGTCGACTTCGAGGTCATCGGGGTGGACCGTCCGGGGCTTCTCATCAATGTTCTGGACGTGATCGCAGGCATGAATAAATCGGCCTCGCGCGTGACCGCCGACGTGCAGCACGGCACGAGCGCCCGCATTCACTTCCGCATCGACGTCAAGGATCAGGGTGAAGTCGATAAGGTCAAGGATGCGGTGCTGCGTGTCAACGATGTAACCCGTATCTACCGCTCGCGTCCCGGCCTCAAGGCTTAAGACCAGCCCAAAGGTGTTCCTGTGCCCCAAAAACAATCTCTCAGCGTCCTGTTCGTCTGCATGGGCAATATCTGCCGCTCGCCGACAGCCGAAGCGGTTTTTCGCGATCTTGTTCGGCAGGAGGGGCTAGAAGACTCTGTAGTTGTCGCCTCCGCCGGTACACATGGCTATCACATCAGGCGTGCCCCCGACCGCCGGGCACAGCGCGCTGCTGCGAGTCGCGGTTTCGATATGTCGGCGCAGCGCGCGCAGCAGGTGAGCGCTGCGCTGCTTGGGGCCGATTACGTGCTGGTCATGGATGAGGCCAACAGGCTCGAGCTTCAGCGCACCTTCCCCGAAGTCGGAGCTGAAAAGCTGATGGTCTACGCGCCTGCCGAGGCCAGGGCGCGTTACGGTGACGAGGTACCCGATCCCTACTACGGGGGTGACGAAGGCTTCGAGGCGGTACTCGACATGCTTGAGGCGGCCGCCACGGGGCTCTTGAGAGACATTCGCACACGTTTGGGGTAGGCGGATCATTGCCGCCTCTCTGTCCCGCGTGTTAACCTTAGGGTCGCTCCGTCGGCTCAGCGCGGTGGCGACCCTCGAATCTGGTCAGGTCGGAAGAAGCAGCCATAAGAGGTGATCGTCAGGTGCCGCTGAAATCCGGCGGAGCTTTTATGTGTACACGAGAAGCGATGTCGCCAGGACATCTGCGGCCCAGTTCACTCAGGTCTCACGGGTGCCCGTCACGATAACGAGCGCGCCCCGGTTCGAATTCAATACTGATGTGGGTCATGACGACCCGGTGGCTCGTTCTCTGCCAGAGGCGTCACGGGGCCACCGTTCTGAATAAAGGTTACTGCTGTGCGGTTTGCGGTTCGTGCTGGGCCAGGGTGCGGAGCACCTCGAGCACGAACGTCACGTCGCCGAGGGCGCGGTGGCTGGCATGTGTGTCGAAGAGCGCCTCTAACCCCTCAGCAACGACAGCTTTATGCAGTCCGAAGGCGCGTTTACCCTGGCTTCGGGCGTAGAGCTGCATAGCACAGACAAAGAGAAAACGGGGATGATGGAGCCCCCAGAGCGTGCTGGTTTGCTCGAGCATGCGGGCGTCGAAGGGCGCGTTCCAGGCCAGGATGGTGCCCCGCCCGGCGATGCGCTCGAGTTCAGGCAGAACCTCGGGCCAGCGCGGCTGTCCCCGAAGTGCTGCGAGCGAGAGCCCGTGAACGCGCTGGGCGTAGGGATTCATGCGCGAGGTCTTGGGTTCGACGAGCGTGTCGAGGTGCGTGTTACCCGCCATATCGATGAGCGCGATCTCGATCACTTCGGCGTCGCGCAGCCCGGTTGTCTCGGTGTCGAGAATAAATACATCATCCCGGGCGAGCAGCTGCCGTGCAGCCTCGGCGATGCGGCTGCGCTCAGCGCTCAGCGTCTTGTTGGGGCCGGAAACCGGGGGCGCGGTGGTCACGCTGCGTCGACCTTCATCCCTCAAGTCTAAACCAGCTCGCGCCGCTTCACGTTAAACTAGCAGCAGGCATCGAGCCAGCACTATAATCTACGCTTTCGGGGATGACGTATGGCACAAGTACAGGCAGACATCGGACTGATCGGACTCGCGGTGATGGGCCGCAATCTGGTTCTCAACCTCAACGATCACGGGTATAAGGTCGCGGTTTACAACCGCACCACCGCCAAGATGACCGAATTCGTCGAGGGCGAAGCGAAAGGTACCGAGGTCGTCGGCTTTGCGGGCCTGGGCGATATGGTCGCTTCGCTCAAGAGCCCCCGCAAGGTCATGCTGATGGTCGAGGCGGGGCGTCCGGTCGACGCGGTAATTGCCGAACTCGAGCCCCTTCTCGACAAAGGTGACATCATTATCGACGGGGGCAACTCGAACTACGAGGACACCCGCCGCCGCGATAAAGACCTCACCGCCAAGGGCTTTCATTTCGTCGGCACGGGCATTTCCGGTGGGGAAGAGGGCGCGCGCAACGGCCCCTCGATCATGCCGGGGGGCGCACCCGAAGCCTGGGATGAAGTCAAGGACATATTCCAAAGTATCGCCGCGCATGTCAACGGCGACCCCTGCTGCGACTACGTCGGGCAGGACGGAGCTGGTCACTTCGTCAAAATGGTCCATAACGGGATCGAGTATGGCGATATGCAGCTGATCGGCGAAGCCTATCACCTCATGAAAGAGGTCTTGGGTATGGACGCTGACCGGCTCAGTGAGGTCTTTAAGACCTGGAATACGGGCCGCCTCGACTCGTACTTGATCGAGATTACCGGGACCATCTTTGCCGTCAAGGACGAGGACGGCTCGCCGCTCGTCGACAAAATCCTTGATGTGGCCGGTCAGAAAGGTACCGGGCGCTGGACGGTCATAGCCGCGCTCGAGGCTGGCATTCCCCTGACGCTTATCGCCGAAGCCGTCTTTTCGCGCTCGCTCTCGGCGCTCAAGGACGAGCGCGTGGCGGCTTCGAAGCTGCTCACGGGGCCGGAGAGCAGCGAAACCCCGGAGCAGGAGAGCTTTATCGCTGACCTCGAGGCCGCCCTCTACGCGGCCAAGATCGTCTCCTACGCGCAGGGCTACATGCTCATGCGGGCCGCAGCCAAGACCTACGACTGGGACCTCAACTACGGTGGGGTCGCGCAGATGTGGCGGGGCGGCTGCATCATCCGCTCAGTCTTTTTGGACAAGATCAAGGATGCTTACGACGCCGACCCCAGCCTTGCCAACCTGCTGCTCGCGCCATACTTCCGAGACGAGATTGAGGCCGCGCAGGGCGCGTGGCGGCGCGTGGTCGCAACGGCCGTGATGCACGGCGTCCCGGTACCCGCCTTTTCGGCAGCGCTGGCCTTCTTCGACGGTTACCGTCACGCCGATCTGCCCGCCAACTTGCTTCAGGCCCAACGCGACTTTTTTGGTGCCCACACCTACGAGCGCACGGACCGCTCACGAGGCGAATTCTTTCACCACACATGGCTCGGGGACGCTGGAGGGACTTCGGAAGGCTAGGTTAGAATATTTACGCTTAAGTAAGAATGCTGTAGGACAAATTTGCTAAGCTGAGTGCTGTGGAGTCCTCTGCTACCCCGTGCCCCGATGACGAAGGCAAGCGTCTTGCTGCACTTCAGGGCTACGGAGTACTGGGCACGCCTGCCGAAGAGGCCTTCACGCGCCTCGCCCGACTCGCACAGCACATGTTTGACGTTCCTGGCGTCCTTGTTGGGTTTTTGGGTGAGCGCCGCGTGTACTACAAGGTGCATATTGGGCTCGAGCCTCACAGCTTTCCACGCGCGCAGTCTCTCTGCGTGCGTGCAGCCTGTGCCGAGCGCGCCTTCAGCGTTCCGGACGTTTGCGAGGTGCCCGAGTTGGCGTCGCTAGGGTTTTGTCGAAAGACGGGCGTGCGCGCCTATCTGGGTGTGCCCTTGCGCGACGACGAAGGCTACGTCCTTGGTGCACTTTCACTTTTCGATACAGAGCCGCGCGTGTTTGGGGACGCTCAGGTTGCGCAACTCGAGGACCTCGCTGCGGCTGTCCTCGAGCTTCTTCGTGCCCGGAGGCGGCAGGTAGAGACCCACTACGCGCAAAATGCCGATAGCTCGGGTGCACCGGCCCGGCTTCAGGATCTGCTCGAGGCTGTGCCCTACTGCGCCCTCAGCACCGATATCGAAGGTCGCCTGCTGCAGGCCAACGGTGTCGTCAGGCAGATGCTGGGTCTACGAACGCTGCCCGCGAGGCTCGTCGACTTGGCCCCGCCGAGTGAACAGCCAGCCCTGCGTGAGGCGCTTCTGGAAGCGCTGTCGACCGGTCGGTCGAGCCTCGAGACGCAGTTTCTGGGCCGCAGTGGTCAGGCGTTGCCGCTCAGGCTGGGCCTGTTTGTTTCGCCAGCCACAAGGGATGTGGGTACCACGCTGTCGATCCTTGGCTGGGAAGTCGAGGCGCCACAGCAACGCGACAAGCGTGACCGCCAGCGCACCGAAGTTCTCGAGCTGACCGCCAGAGGGGCGCCGCTGCCTGCTGTGCTCTTGCAGCTTAGCCATATGCTCGAGGCGAACTGTGCAGGGGCTCGGGTCGCTGTTTTTCTGCTGCAAGACGGCGTTTTGAACCTCGAGGTCGCCCCGACGATGCCGAGTGTGTTTGCCCGGATGCTCGATGGGCTGCCGCTCGCCTCAGCGGGGGGCAGTGGCCTCGCCGTACAAACGGGCAAGCGCGTGCTGAGTAGCGACGTCCGTCACGATCCCCTCTGGCGTAACCTGCGCTATTTTGCCCTGCAACAGGGCTACGTAGCCTGTTGGTCGGAGCCGATTCTGAGCGATCAGGGCGGGGTGCTCGGGGTTTTCGCACTTTATCTGAGCGAGGCCCGCGAGCTGCAGGATGTCGAGGGGCGCTTGCTGCGCGAGGCTTCGGGGTTGGCCGCCATCGCGATTCAGCGTCAGAAGTTGCACTTCGACCTCGAGCGAGCAGCGCGTTTCGATCCGCTTACAGGCCTGCCCAACCGTCGTCGGTTTACGGAGTACATGAACTGGGCCTTGACGCAGGCGCAAAAAAAGGACAGCGCCCTTGCCCTCATGCTCCTCGACCTCGACGACTTTAAGCAGGTCAACGATACGCTGGGTCATACTGCCGGAGACCACTTGCTTAAGGAGGTCGCCCTGCGTCTGTCCGCCGATCTCCCCCGGAACGCCACTGTAGCGCGCTGTGGCGGTGACGAGTTCGTCTTCGTGCTGCCGCTCGAGCATACCGACCACGCGGCCCGCTTTGCTCACGAGGTTACTGGCGCGCTGCGAAAGCCGTTTGTGATCGAAGGGCGCACTTTCGACGTGGGCGCGAGTATCGGTATTAGCCTGTATCCAGACGATGGACAGGACCCGGAAACTCTTTTCAAGGCCGCCGACAGCGCCATGTACGCAGCCAAGGCCGACCGTAAGGCTGGTAGCAGACAGGGCTACCGGCGCTACCTGCCCGAGATGTCCGAGGTGCTCGAGGCGCAGCTGCGCCTCGAGGCCGAGCTGCGCCGGGCCCTCGCAAATGGTGAGCTGCGCCTCTTCGTGCAGCCGCGTTTCGATATCGCCCGTGGCGCATTCACCTCGTTCGAGGCGCTCGTGCGTTGGCAGCACCCGGACCATGGCCTGCTCGTTCCCGGGGTCTTTCTCGAGGGAGCGGAGCGGGCGGGTCTCTTGCCGCAGATCGACGGCTGGGTTCTGCAGCGCGTCATCGAGACGCTTAGTCGAGCGCCACTAGGTAGCCGTCCCGAGCGCCTCTCCTGCAACGTCTCGGCCGCGAGTTTTCAGGAAGGCACCTTCTTCTCGCGCCTCCGGAGCACGCTCGACGAGCACAATCTGTCGTCGTCGCACCTGGAGCTCGAGATCACCGAGAACCTCCTCATGCGCGACCTTCATGGCGCAGCCGAACAGTTGCGCCAGCTCAAGTACGACCATCCGGGTATCCGCGTTGCCATCGACGACTTCGGCAGCGGCTATTCGTCCTTGGCTTATCTGCGTCAGCTCCCCGTCGATACACTTAAGATCGACCGGGCCTTTATCCGCGACCTCGATCACAGCAGCGTCCGGGAGCAGCGAACGGCCTTGGCGGTGATCCGTACGGTCGTTGCGCTCGGGCGCGACCTCGACTTTCGGATCGTGGCGGAAGGGGCCGAGACGGAGGCCCAGCTCAAAATGCTCATCGCACTCGGCGTCGATGAGGTCCAGGGCTACTTGCTCGCTCGTCCCCGTGCGATCGACTTGGTGGCGTTCGGAGCCGATCCGCTGCCGCAGGGACTTGCCGACGCGCTCTAGCCTCTACGCCTTGTCTGTAGGCCCATCTGCCTGCGGATCGCGCCGATAGCGGAAGTCGCAGTAGGTAGCACCCTCCATTAGGGTCTGGCTGCGTGCCAGGGTTACATCGGAACTGAAGCCTTCGATGAGCGCTGCGTCTCGGTTACAGGAGAGCACCGCGCCGAGCTGAGCCATCCCGAGACTGCGGTAAAGCTCTGCGTAGCGGCAGCGCTTCACATTGAAAGACCAGCGTTCCGCGGTGCGCTCGAGTTCCTCGATCTCGAGCGCACCGCCGCGAAACCAAGGTTCCCAGGCCGCCGCGAAGGCCTCCAGACTGCTGTCGCCTCCGTGCATCGCGCGGCCCGACGCGGCAGCGGCCTCCTTGACGACGCCCTCGAGGATCATCCGCACCTCGTCGTCTCCGAAACGCTCGCCGAGCGCGGCAACAAAGGGCTTGAGGATACGCGCCTCGATCTCGCGCCGGGTCAACACGCCGACACGTTCGTTCAGGGTATCGGCCTCTAGGCTGGCCTCAGGCGCGTTTGCTGGCGTTTTGAGTGCGTTGTCCGACATCAGTTGAAGCGCCGGGTGTGCCCGTCCAGGAGCGTCTGAGCCTCGCGGCGGTAACCGCGCAGGATGAGTGCCCACTCCTCACTTGCGGGCAGGTACTTGAGGGCTGCCTCAGCGTGGAAAATGACGCGCTCCGGGTTTTTGTAGCCCTGCTGCACGAAGATGTCGGCCAGCATCTCCTGGGCGTGGAGCCAGTCGGGTGTGCCCTCGAGGCTGGCTGCGGAGGCTTTTTCGAACCAGCCGGTGGCCTCCGCAAGATGGTAATACTCGTACGCCACCGACCCGAGCGTGAGACAAGCCGAAACGGTCGCGCCGAGGTCGAGCGCGCGCAGCGCGTGATCGGCGGCCTTGCCGAGATCAGCGCGTTTGTACTCGACTTCGGCAAGGTCGGCGTAGACCTCGGCGCGGTAGGCGTATCCTTCGGCGCGCAGAACCTCGAAAAGCAGGTCGCGGGCATCGTCGAGTCGGTCGGCCTCGAGCAGCAGGAGCGCGAATTCGTGCAGGGTCCAGGTGCGCTGTTTTCGCGGGGCTAGGTCGGTGGCCTGGGTGTAGCCCGCAATCGCCTGCGGGTAGTGCCCGAGCGCACCGTAACACTGGGCGAGCGCCAGCTTGTAGGTGTAGGAGGCCTCGCCGCTCTGGTCCTCCAGGGCGCTGGCCTGCTGCAGGTGTTCGAGCGCCCGATTGGGATTGCCGAGAATCAGATGGGCGCGACCCTCGAGGTAGATGCGTAGTGCTCTTTCCGGGGTGTCCAGCACGTCGGGCGTCGTTTCACCCAGAACCCGGAGGGCGTGCTCGGCGCGGTGCAGCTCGAGCAGGCTGGCCGCGAGGTTGAGGCTTTCATGCTGCCGCTCGAGCCCTTGCGAGAGGGCCACGGCGCGCTCGAAGGCGCTGACGGCCTCTTCAAGCTGATCGGTCGCGTCGTGGGCCTTGCCCAGCAGTGACCAGTAGCGCCAGTGCAGGTAGTCGGGCAAACGCAGCGGATCGATTTTTTGCAAGAGGCGTGTAGTGCGCCGATAGGCGTGAATGGCAAAGAGGGCCGAGGCCGCGTGGTAGACCGCGAAGGCTTCGCCGCTGCGACCCGCTGCCATTGCCCCCTGACGCACGTCGGCGACCGCGTCGCCCCGGTAAGCCGCAAACTCCCAGTAGAGCGCCCGGTAGAGGGGAAGCTGCGTCACTTCGTGGTCGGCCTGCGCCGCTTCACGCAGCTTTTCTAGGCCCCACTCGAGTCCGTCCGGGCCATAGAGGGCGTAGGCGGCAGCCAGGTAGAGTTTGATCTGCGCCTGCGTGCTGCGCCGTCGTTGCCGCTTGGTGGCCCCCTCGAGGAGCGTCACTGCCGTTTCGTACCGCCCCTCGGCAAGGGCGCGGTGCGCAGGTGCGACGTCGTAAAAGGCGTCGGGGCCAGCGGGACGGCGGAAAAACACAGCCTAGACTATCATGTGCTCTTCAGGGACCCCTTGGGGGGTTCACACGCCTGAACTCTGGCGTCTGCAAGTGGATTTTCTTACGTCTGCTCCCCAGATGTGGCGTGGGGACGAGAAAATGTGCGCCGCCAACCCCCCATTTGGGCTGTGTACTCAGCGGGTTCTCAGTGTCTCGACTTCATACAGCAAGGCGTCGGCAGTTTCCTTGAGAACCCCACCTTGGCCGTAAGCGCCTCACTGGTGGGCGCAGGTAAGTCGTGGATGGCCTGTTCCAACTCGGGCCTGGGTGCGTCACACCGTGTGTGCCCGTAAGGTCTCGGCGACTGTGAGGACGCGTGTGCCGCTTAAGCGCTGCCACGCGCCCGTGTCGAGCGTGGTGTCGCGTTGGAAGCCTGATCCTTCGGGCATGGGCACGCCCACTAGAGGCGCGTCGGGATAGCCGAGCGCGGCGAGGGCTGCGCGGTGGAACTCGAGCACGCTCAGTCTTGGCCCGGCGATGTGCAGGGTGCCCGTGAATGCGTCCATGCTTAGGGCGGCGACGGCTTCGGCGACTTGCAGCACGCCCAGTGGACTCTTGAACATATCGGCAAAAAGCCTCACCTCATTGCCCTTGCGAACCGCGCTCAGGGTACGGCTGAGGCGGGGGTCGAGATCTCCCCTGGAAAAGCCGTAGATGTAGCTCGGGCGGAGAATGAGATGGTTGGGGCAGTGGTCGCGCACCAAGGTTTCGCAGACCAGTAGATTTCGCCCGTACGCTGTGACAGGCACGGGCGTTTCATCCTCCCGGTAACGGCCCCGGTCGCCCGTAAAGACGGCGTCGCTCGAGAGGTAGACGAAACGCCTGTCCCCGCAGGCCCGCAGCAGGTGCGCCATGGCGGGCTCAAGGGCGTCTGCGTCAGAATCCTGTTCGAATCCCGCGCAAAACACCACGCTCTCGACGCCGGTGTTCTCCGCGTCGGTCTGCTCGAGGAGGGGTGAAACGTCATCTTTCAGGATGTCGAAAGTGCGCGACCTGGGGAATACGGGGTTCTGGCAATGTGTGGGTAAAACGGACGTTACGCGCCTCAGCCTCTCGGTGACGACGCGCCCGAGAAACCCGCTCGAGCCGATAACGAGCGTCCTCACGAGACGGCTCTTGCCTTCATGCCCTCAGTCTACTCGGCAACATTGCGACCCGCAAACGGTGCCTGACGCGACTCTTGGAGAACAGGAAACAGGACAACAGGGCAGCAGAAACGGGGAAGAACAAAGAAAAACGAGGTATTCCTGCTTACGGAATACCTCGTTCTGGCGGAGAGAAGGGGATTCGAACCCCTGATACGAGTTACCCCGTATACACGCTTTCCAGGCGTGCTCCTTCAACCACTCGGACACCTCTCCCCGGATTGCCCGGCGCACCCGCGCACAGGCCGCTCCAGAGTCTAGCAAGTTTGCTCGGGGGCGCGCAACGGGCGCGACATGTGCGCTGCCCGAGAGTTGTCTACAATATCTGTATGCTAAGAGACCGCATCTACAACCTCGAGACACCCGAAGACGTACAAAGCTTTATCACCGAGAACCCCAGCAGCGTGATTTTCAAGGCTGGAACCTGCCACAAGACGATGCAGGGCTTCGGCTTTTTGCAAGAGAAGCTCGAAACCCGCGACGACCTGCCAGTCGGCCTTATCCGCGTGGTGCAGGCGCGTCCGGCCAGTAACTTTGTGGCAGAGGAGACGGGCATCGTGCACCAGTCGCCGCAGGTCATCCTTTTTAAAGAGGGTCAGGCGGTATTCGATGTGGACAACTGGGACATCACGCCAGAGGTGCTCGAGTCGGGCCTAAGTCAGGTGCCCTACGCGGGCGAGGCGGCCCCGGCGGCGGGCGCGGCCCGAAGCGACCTGACCCCGTACCTGAGCCTGCTCGAGCGTTACCTCGCGGGGCAGCTCGACGACCGTGAATTCGAGTTCGCCTACACCACCACGTTCCGCGATGACGCCTCACTGCGTTCGCGTGAAGAGGTCGAGGTGCTCGGCTCGATCTTTGGTGACGTGGACCGGCACATGGAGATGCA
>JBMDWS010000412.1:0-3657 GCA_048594695.1 Truepera sp.
CTGCTTTTCGACGACCTTGCCAAGCATCCACGTAAGCACGCCGACACCATCGCCGAACGCGTTGGGGCGCTCGGTGGGCTCGCGCTCGGTACGGCCCGGATGGCCGCGGCCAACTCGACCCTCCCCGAGTTTCCGGTAGAGATCGTCGAAGGCAAAGCCGTCGTCGAAGCTCTCACCGATCGCTGGGCCGCTTACGCCGCCTCGACCCGCGCCGCCATTCGCCGCAGTGGTGAGCTCGACGACCCGACCACCGAAGACCTCTTTACCGAGCTTTCGCGCGACATCGACGAATCGCTCTATTTTCTCGAGGCGCACCTCCAAGGCAAGTAAAGATTTTAGAAAAGTGCAAGAAAGAACCGTGGGTTGTGCGGCCCACGGGTCTTTCTTTCCTAGAGCGTGCCTCTCTTTGCTACTCTACAACCGACGCCTGCGTGAGCGCTTCGCAACGCGCAATTTCGGCTCGAGCGGAATAGATGGTGTCGCTGAACGTCGTCGTTTCACCGGGAGCGAGCAGTTCAGCGTCGCTCCCATCGAGGTAGGCCGTCGCAATCTCATCTGCCGCGTCGTAACAGGTGTAGGCCACCCCAATGAGCTCGAGCGTCTCCGAACCCGTGTTGCGGAGCGTCCCGCGAATTGTCGGGTTATCACCCTCCTCACCGAGCTCGATATCTTCAACTACCACATCCCTGATCGGCTCCTCGTCACTCACGCGCCAGCTCAGCACAGCCTCGCTATACTCAAGTGTCGAAAGGTAATCCGGGAGGGGCGCGTAAAACGACGTCTGTTCGCCCGGCATAAGTTGCTGCAGCGAGGCGTACATCGACTCGTTGCCGATCACGGTCTCTTTACTGTCAGTAAAGGTCATCTCGACGCGGATCAAGTGAACGGTGCTGTCCGAGTTGTTTTCGATGACCCCGATAGCAGCCTTGGATCCGCCCTCTTCATAGGCGTAAAACTGTGCGAGCGCGACGCCAGCGTCCGGAGATAGAGGTGCGGCGCGTGCGGCCATCAGCGGCGCAAGCAAGGTGAGTGCCAGTGAGGCTCGAGCACACCGCCCGGTAGAACGCCAAGAATGTTTACCAAGTACCTTTTCCATACTTCTCAGCCTAACATAGCTGTTGCTGTCGCTCTGAAACTCGAAATGCGCCTTGTCACGAAGCCGACGGTCAAACGGTATGAATCTTGACTATAATAGTAGACATTAAAACAGGGGAACGGTATAGTTCTCCCGATGGGGTTTAGTCACGATGCCTGACACACAGCAGACCGCCGCCCATAACCGCGCCCGCTACGCGCTCCTGATGGACCGTCGGCGTGTGCTTTTCGAGCTTCACAAACTGAACGAAAGCATTACGCAGCACACGCGCTTCGGGCCTCGGGCCGAGGCTCATCCGGGGCTCAGCGGGCTCGTCGAGGACACGTTTGCCCGCATCACGGGGTCGCTTTGCGGGCGGGCCTGTCAGGCCACACTTCCGGTCCTCGAACGCGACGTCGCCGAACTCTATCTGAGCCTGGCTAACCTCGCACGGGTATGGGTCGCGCTAGAAGACGAGGCCGAGCTGGAGCCTCTCATCACCCGTCACTACGAGGCTCTCTACAGCGGCTAAACAGGCACAGTCAGAAACCAGGACACACCCAACACAAGACCGTGCGCTTGCCTTGGTTAAGGCAAGCGCACGGTCTCGAACGTACACGCTATTTGAGCGCCTCGAGAGCCTCCTGCCGGAGACGCAGGTTGTCGGCAAAGCTGCCGTGCGTCTTGAGCGTGCGCGTCACCGAGTCCTGCTTCTGCACGCCGCGCATCATCATGCACATGTGACTGGCTTCGATGGCAACGGCGACACCCTTGGGCTCGAGGGCGTCGGCAACCGCGTCGGCAATCTCGGTCGTGAGGCGTTCCTGAACCTGCAAACGGCGGGCGAACATATCGACGATGCGTCCGAACTTGCTAAGACCCAGAATCGTCTTGTCCGGCAAGTAGGCGATATGCACGCGACCGAAAAAGGGCAACATATGGTGCTCGCAGAGTGAATAGAACTCGATATCCCGCACGACCACGAGTTCAGCCCCTTCGGCCTGAAAGCGGGCGTCGCCAATGACCTCGGAGAGCGTTTGCCCATAGCCGCCGGTCAAAAAGCGCAGCGAGCGCTCGACCCGGGCAGGCGTCTGCACAAGGCCCTCACGCGCGGGGTCTTCACCGAGCGCCGTTATGAGGTCAAGTACAAGGGGCTCGATGGGGGTGGAAAGCGTGTCCTCGAGCGCAGCAGGCTCGAGCTCGGAGGGTATGGGTTGGCTCATAGGGTCATCCTTATAGGCAAGTTAGGCAAAGTCTACGGGCTAGCGCACCAAAGCAAGGTAAGCCTCGTTGCCTAAAGCTTGCTAGAGTAACCGGGTGCAGCCCTATCAGCGTGACAGCTACCGAAAAACCTTTGAGAGCCGTGTTATTGGCGTGCGGCAGGACGAGCGCAGCACCTGGGTGCGCCTGGAGGAAACCTACTTTTACCCGACTTCTGGTGGGCAGCCTCACGACACCGGGGTACTGGAGGCGCGGGGCAGCGAGGTGAAGGTCGAAGAGGTTCAAAAAGACGCCGAGGGCATCTGGCACCGGCTTGGGAGCGGCACATTTCCTGTCGGCGAAGGGGTCAGCGGCCTGCTTAACTGGGAGCAGCGCTATCGGCACATGCAGCGTCACACGGCCCAGCACCTCTTATCGCAGGTTTTTCTGGGGCTGGACTCGGCTTTCGAGACTCGAGCGGTCAGCCTCATGGGTCCAGGCTGCACCCTCGACTTGGCCCACGAGCCGACGTCCGAAGACCTGCGCCGCGCCGAAGAGGCTGTCAACCGCGTCGGCTATGCGGCGCTGCCGATCTCGTCTTTCGAGGTCGACGAAAGGGACCTTGGGCGCTACTCGCTCCGTCGCCCACCCAAGGTCGGGGGTGTGATCCGGCTGGTACAGATGGGTGACTTCGAACTCTCGGCCTGCGGGGGCACGCACCTGCGCAGCACCGCCGAGGCACTACCGATCAAACTGCTGGGACAGACACGCGTCAAGGGTGGACTGGGCCGCGTCCACTTCATGGCAGGTTGGGAGGCCTTGGAGGGCTACCGCGCCGCGCACGCCACGCTTAGCACACTAGCCCTGGGCTTTAGTGCCGGGCTCGAGGAGGTCCCGGCTCGGGTCGAGGCGCTCAGGCAGGACTACGCGGAGGTCAAAGGGCAGCTTCGAGAAAGCCAGGCACGACTGGCACGGCTCCTTGCCGACACCTTGCTGAAGCGTCAATCCAACGGACCCGTCGTGCATGTCCTTGATGAAACGGACGCGGATGTGCTCGGGCCGCTGGCCCGAGCACTCGGCGGGGCTTAGGGGACGGTGGCTCTGCTCGCAGCCGTGACGGACGGGCGGGCAAATCTGCTGTTTGCCAAACACGAGGCAGCGCCGGGAGACATGCGCGGAGCGCTCGAGGTCGCCCTTTCAGCACTCTCCGGGCGCGGCGGCGGCAGCGCCGTCCGCGCGCAAGGCAGCGGACGGGCGGACGGGCTGGAGACGGCCCTGGCAGAAGCCGTTCGCTTCCTGTCACCTCGCTGAACCTCACACGACGAGCCTCGCGCGACTACCCTCCGCCCGGTTATTCTGGCGGCTGTGACCACGCTCCAGGG
>JBMDWS010000413.1:0-3724 GCA_048594695.1 Truepera sp.
ACGGCGAGAAGCGGGCGGCCTTTAGCGAGATGGTCGCGCGTTTTCCCGGCACACCCTGCTTTGCACTGACGCACGACCAAAACGGGCAGGCGGCAGGGGTCGGTGTCGGCGTTTTGCACGGCGGGCTGCTGGGTCTTTTCAACATCGCCACGCACCCCTCGGCGCGGCGGCAGGGGCTCGCGGCCAACGTGGTGCCCGGGCTCTGCGCTTGGGCAGCAGGTCAGGGCTTGGCGAGGGCGTACTTGCAGGTCGCGGGCGAAAACAGCGGGGCACAGGCCCTTTACGAAAGACTCGGCTTCAAGACCCTTTACGCGTACTTTTATCTCGAGCAGCCCTAGTGAACATTTGCACGATGTCTGGTCCATGTCGTCTGTGCCGTTGACGCAGCACGCCAAGGCGCCGTAGACTCGGTATAGGCACAGGCTTGCTGCGCCTTAAAACCCCTACGGACAAGTTCCAAGAATGATTGCGCACGAGTAAACGGTGCAGAGCTAGGTTCTAAGACTGGGTTGAGGTAAATGCAGGCCCGGAAAGGAACCTAACATGATTACCGATTTTCCCTTACGGGCACCCGTCGCACGGGCGCTCGAGCTCAAGGGGTTCGACACCCCGACCGCCATTCAGACCGCTACCCTCACGCACGCCCTCTCGGGCGGCGATGTGCTGGGCCTGGCTCGTACCGGGACCGGCAAGACGCTCGCTTTCGGTCTGCCCATCGCCAACCGACTAGAACCTCTGACGACGCGTGCCCGCGCTCCCCGCGCCCTCATCCTGACACCGACCCGCGAACTCGCGCTGCAGGTCGCCGGTGAGCTCGAGTGGCTCGCTCCGGACCTCAGCGTTGTGACGGTGTACGGCGGTACCGGCTACGGCAAGCAGGCCTCGGACCTAAAGCGCGGCGCCGACATCATCGTTGCTACTCCCGGTCGCGCCACCGACTATCAGGCGCAGGGCGTTCTGGATCTCTCGAGCGTCGAGGTCGTCGTGCTCGACGAGGCCGACGAGATGCTTAACGCGGGTTTCGAGGAAGAAGTCGAGGGCCTGCTGTCTGCAACCCCGAAAGAGCGTCAGACGCTGCTAGTCTCCGCCACCTTGCCCCGCTGGGCTGAAAGCTTGGCAGCGCGGCACCTGCGCGAACCGCTACGCGCCGATGTGGTGGGCGGCGAGGACGTCTCCTACGACGAGATCGCTATCGAAGCGCCACTACCCGCCCGCCTGAGCATTCTGAGCGACGTGTTGCACGTCCATGGGAACGGGCACGCCATCGTCTTTACCCGCACCAAGGCCGAAGTCGACGACCTCGCCCGCGATCTCACGGCGCTCGGGCACGACGCCGAAGCCGTTCACGGCGACCTAAATCAGCTCCAGCGCGAGCGCGTCGTCGGACGCTTCCGCTCCGGGCAAGCCTCGGTCCTCGTTGCCACCGACGTCGCGGCACGTGGTCTCGATATTCCCGAAGTCGACCTCGTGGTGCACTACCGCTTTCCCGAACAGTTCGAGCGCTATCAGCACCGCTCGGGCCGGACTGGACGCGCCGGGCGCAGCGGCACCGTAGTCTTGCTGATGAGCCCCCGCGAGCGCCGTGAACTCGGGATGCTCGAGCGGGCCATCTCGAGGCGTATCCCGCGTGGTGACGCACCGCTGCCGGGGGCCGTTCAGGAAGCCAAACTCGCCGGCTTGCAACGCGCCATTGCCAGTCAGAGCCAAGAGGATAAGGCCGCCTGGAAAGAGGTCGCCGAAACGTGGCTGCGAAGCGGCAACAGCGACGCACTCGCGGGGCTGCTGGCCCTGACCCTAGGCGGCGTACCCGCGCCGCGCAGCCTGCTGACCGGCGAAGAGGGCTGGGTCACGCTCGAGCTGCACGGTCGTCCGCTCAGCGTGCCGCAGATCGTCCGTATTCTCAAGGGCGCGAATGCAGGCGACCTCGGCCGGGTTCAGGCGGGCGTCATGGGCGGCTACGCCGATGTACGTCCGGACGAAGTTGGCACGTTTGGCGGCGAACTCGAGGGCCTCGCCCTGCGCACCGCCCAGACCATCGCAGCAGCCGCACAGCCGAGCCGCGAGCGTCCCCCGCGCCGCCGCCACGACGGACCTAGCCGTCCCCGCGACACCCGCTCACGTAGCCCACGTTTTCAGCGCTAGAAATCCAAAAATCAAGGAGCGCGGAGAATAAAACTCCGCGCTCCTTGCGCGTTTTTCCAGCGTCCGAACGGCTCTAGCGCCTGCGCTGAATGGCCTTGACGATAAAAAGCAAGACAACAGCCCCACCGACCGCAATAAGCAAGCTGGGGATATTGAACCGGGCAACGAAATCCTGACCGGTCAACGTCGAATAGATAAAACCGCCCAGAAACGCTCCGACGATTCCTACGATGATGTCGATCAAACACCCCTGCTGACGGTTGGTCCCCGCAATCATGCTGGCGACCCAGCCCGCGAGAGCACCGAAAACAAGCCACACGATTATGCTCATCTTGACCTCCTGGGCGTCAGTCTAGCTTAGAATGTGCTCTAAATAACAGTATGCCGGAGCACAACTCTAGCGTGGTCGGCGGGATTCTTGGCACTTTCGAAGGGAGCGTTCGGAGCGTAGCCCCGCGCCGTCCGTAGGCTCTACAGCTGTTGTCGGCCTCTTCCTCTCATACACTTGACCTGTGAGAGTGCCCACCCACGTCATCGGCGATATTCACGGGCAACGCGGCGCGCTTCTGGACCTGCTTGGGCGCGCTGGCTTGTTTCAGGACGGGGCCTGGACCGGGGGTCAGGCTTGGCTGCTATTCATGGGCGACCTCTTCAACCGTGGGCCGGACGGGCTGGGGGTGCTCGAGCTGATCATGGATCTGCAGGTTCAGGCTGCAGCCGCTGGGGGCTGGGCCGAAACACTTCTGGGCAACCACGACATGCTCATTCTGGCCGCGCACCGCTTCGGCAACCAAGAGGGCATGCCCTTCAAGGACTACTGGCGCAGCGCCGGAGGCATTCCCAGCGACTTGAGGGGCCTAAACGCAGAGCACATCTCCTGGCTGATCACCCGGCCCGCTCTCCTCTTGGAAGAAACCCGCAAGCCGAT
This sequence comes from Truepera sp., assembly GCA_048594695.1. GTDB lineage: Bacteria > Deinococcota > Deinococci > Deinococcales > Trueperaceae > Truepera. The sequence goes on from JBMDWS010000413.1 coordinate 3,071, forward strand.
CCTCTACCTGCACGCCGACGCGATGTTCTATGAGGGCCTCGGAAGCAGCGTCGAGGAGGCCAACCAAAACCTGAACCGCGTTCTGCGCGAGGACGATGCGAGCGCCTGGCACGCCCTTCTCGAGGCTTTTTCTGAACACGAAACCTTCTGGCAACCGGGCGGGAGAAAGCGGGCCAAACGCCTCCTCAAGCGCTACGGCGGACGGCGACTGGTTCACGCCCACACCCCGGTCTCCAAACTGACCGGTCGGCCCGACAGCAGCGTCACTGCGCCCCTAACCTACCTGCGCGGCCTCTGCACCGACGTCGACCATGCGCTCTACCGGGGTGGTCCGGGCTTTGTCTTTCGCCCCTGAGGCAAACGGCAAAAGCGTTGCGAGCGCCCCCACATCGTATGTTTTACGACTGGGTACCCGCACCAAAGGCACCTGCGCGGCCTGCAGGGCCGCCTCCAAAAACGCGTCTCTGGCCCTGCGCCCGGAGCGCTCGTGGCTCTTGTCATCGAGTTCGACCGCGCAAAGGATGTCGAGGTCTCCGTCACAGATGACGAAGTCTAGGTGCTTGGAAGAAATCCGGTTGAAGGCACGCTGCCAATCGCTCTTGGGCAGCCTTTTTTTCACGGTGATGACGTCGGCAAGGCGTACCTTGGCAAAGA